>JAUIIF010000496.1 GCA_030431945.1 Bacteroidia bacterium
CTTTCCCGGCATGAGGTGGTTCAGGTCGGAGCCGTCCGCAAAGAACCGTTGTTGCCGGTTGAAGCCGGGAATGTTGACCACCGGAATCGCGACGACGGTGCCCCGCAGGCTTTCCACCTCCAGATCAGCAAAAAGGCGCTGAATAACGGAAATACCGTTCAGTTCATCACCGTGGACCGCTGCCGTCAGGCCAAGCACCGGACCTGGCTGAGCCCCGCGGGCGACCATCAACGGCACCAGCATCGGGTTTCCCATACCATCGCTCCCCAGCCGCAGCCAGTAATTGCTCATGGTTCCGAGCGGCGTATCCTCCAGGCTAAAATCCAGTACGATGGGCAGGCCGTTATAGCCGGCCGCTGAGGTAGTCGTAGATGCCATTGATAGTTTGTTGCAGCACGGGGCGACCAGTCTGGGCTTCTGCCTGCGGGAAACCGCCGATGCTGTTGGTGTTAAGTTCTGAAAGGACGCGGCGGCCATCGTCATCGACGAGGGTATCCGCGCCGAAAATTACGATGCCTTTTTCGAGTAGTAGCGGTGCGACGGTGGCAATCATCGCCTCCTCCTCCGGCGTGGTTTCCGCCACGACGGAAGTACCGCCGCGGGCAACGTTGCAGAGCCACTGCCCGGGGGCGGGTAAGCGCAGGCTCGCGCCCAGAATTTTTCCGTTGACCACCAGGATACGCTTATCTCCCTGGCCGACATTCTTCAAAAACTTCATCCCCAGGTACTCCCCGGCCTCAATCGCCGGGCGGGCGCCCGGCAGCCAGGCCTCGAGGGATTCCTGATGCCCATCCACCTCGACCTGCCCATTACCTATTTTCACGATACCCCGGCCACCGTAATCGCGCAGCGGCTTCAGGACAATCGGGTGAAGGGCCGCAAATTCCCGGACGTCATCCATTTTTTGCACCCGGCGCACTGGTGCCGTAAAAGCCGGGAAGTTGTGAAGGAAGTCCTTACTTCCCGTCTCCAATATTCCTTCCGGGTCATTAATAAAAACGGGCTTGTTGCCTGCCGCAGAAGCATGTTCAGGCGCGGTCGCAGGTGCAAAAGCGGTTAATGCAGCAAAGAAAGCCACATCTGCCGGCGGCGGTAACCGCAGCCAGACCACGTCTTGTTGTCCCAGCCGGGTGGTCGTGTCCGTTTCCAGAAATTGTTTTCCCGTAGGGTCGTACTGAAAGTCCGCCCCGCTCCTCACCCGGGCTCCATAAAGCAGGTGCTCGGTATTTCCGGCAAAGAAAGCATCGTTGGCGGGGTTGCCTTTGCTGGCCACCGTGACGGTGCCCGTGCGGGGGTCATGGCGGAGCTTCCGGACCAGGGCGTACAGGGAGTTTTCCGGACTGTGGCCCCGGTGATCCGTCAGAAGGAGGAAATCGGTAAGATGGTTACCCATTCTCAGTATTTAAGCGACTCGGGAGGTCAACGTGTTTGCCACGTTGGCCGGCTGGGTCAAATTTGCCACGACAAGGCGGTCGTGGGCTACGATTTAAGCAGTTCGTTCAGCAGGGCTTCGTCATCGTTCAGGGACCGGAAGAGCCGGAGACTGAACTTCCCTTTTTTGGTAAACAGCTCTCCCGCCATTTTATCAATAGCGATGGTGGAAAGCACCGTCTGGATATAAGCTTCGATCAGGTCATCCAAACCTACGCCCATGCGGTTAAAGTCGCGCCGATCCATCAGCAAAAGCCGGTTCACATCACTGGTCCACTGGTTATTCCCCAGCTTTTCGGACAGGTTGGTGCCGAGCATGGACCAGGAATCGTCGTTCCCCGTCAGTTTATCCGCCAGGGGGGCGGCGGCGCGGCGGCTGTAGCAGGCCAGCGGGCGGATGCCTTCCGGGGTGCTGCTGACCATCATCCGGATATCACAGACGTAGGTCTCCCCTCTTTTGTTAGGGATGGTACCGACGTGGTAATACCGGCCCGTAGAACCGGTGGAACTCCACTGGTAGTTACCGATCAGGCTTTGCACGATGTAGCGGTCGTAGTGGCCGTCCTGCTCCATGAAAGCGGCCAGTTCCTGCTCGTTGGTGATGGTGTAGACCCCCTGCCCGGCATTACTGTAGGGAATTTTGACGACGGCCTGCCCGCCCCAGCGAGCTACCCACAGGGGGATTTCGGCCTTGCTCACATCACGGATGGTTTCGGGCGCATGAATGCTCAAGCCTGCACTGCGCAATTCACCGTTGAAGAAATCGTAGGCCTTGGCGGCCACCATTTTGTTACGACCTCCCGCGAGGCAAGCCACTACGGGGTTCAGTACTTTCGTCTTGCAGGTAAGGGGTAGCCGGTTCCAGGGCCGTTGGGTCAGGTAGCGGAAGGCTGCCCGCAGTGGGACCCACGCCCCCTCGTGGCGGGCGTAAAGCTGCTGGTTTTCCAGCTTAAGGTTACGCTCCGGGGCATCGTCGTAGTCGGAAATGAAGAGAACCTCTTCGTCGAAAACGTCCGCAATAACGGCGGCGTAGCCGGTGGTTTCCATGGGGTTTTTGTCGTAGATGACGGCAAGGCGTCCGTCAACGCGCGTTCCCCCACCCCGCTTGGTAACGTAGGGCAGGAAAGTCCGCTCCACCAGCCGCCGGTAGCCGCCTTCCTCCTCGTGGTCATCCAGCAAAGGCATTGATTTCTGGCCACTGGGGCAACTGTTATTTTCGATTACCACCATCCGGCGATTACCTTCTGCGGTAGTAGCGTGGATGAGGTCGGCACCACTCCAGAGGAAGTGCTTGCATTCGTAGGCCAGCAACTCCAGCAAGCGATTACGATCAGTCTTTGGATTGAGGTGGCAATAGCGGTTGGCAATCCGCTCCGGCGATAGGTTGAGGAAAAAACTTACCATCGGGTGGATGGTAGCGTTCAGTGCTTTGGGGTACCAATGCGCTTCGGCGGAGAAGCTTCCCGGTGGCACGACCTCAACTGGTTTGTTTTCTGTCAAGTAAGAAAGTGGTTAGGTGATGTAAAACTAGGAGGTTTACCGGTATTTATCAGGTTATTCTTTTTTTTATAATTTATGGAATGTACTTCAGCGCCCCGTCCCTACCGTAAAACCTGTACTATGCGCTCTGAGTTCTATCCCTCCCTTTTGCTGCTCCTGGGTCTTTTCCTGAGCACCGGCGTCCGCGCCCAAAGTGATATTCCCGTAAGCTACCCCGTTGACTTCATTACTCAATTTCAGGACATCCACGTGGATGACGCCGGCGTCGGCCTTGCCGTTGGCACGTGTGGAGTCATCCGGCGCACCACTACTGCCGGAACAATGTGGACTACCTATCCGGCGCCGACGGACTTCACGATAGAATCCGTCGCCTGCCCGCCCAGCGGCTGTAATACTGCCGTTATCGCTACCGGCGAAGGTTTCTTCCGCCTCGCGAACGGTAGTTGGTCTGCCGTAGACTTCCCCGATTTCGCCGGTCCGGAAACCCTCTACTGGCTTACGGAAGACATTGTAATTCACGACCGGGGGAATAACGCCCTAGATCGTTCTACTGACGGTGGGCGAAGCTGGACAACCGTCGAACTGGCCGGAAGCGCCAATACGGACATTGCCGTGATTGACGCATCTACCATTATGGTGTTCATTGCCAACCAGCTTTACAAAAGCTCCGATAGCGGTGCCACCTTTGAGGCCAGCAACTATACGCACCCCACCAGCATCCGGGCGCAGGCCTGGCTGGACGAGAACCGCGGCTGGCTCTTTGACGCAGACCGCCTGTTTTACGGCACTACCGATGGAGGGGAAACCTGGTCGCTGCTAAATGCGACCAGCCAGCTTACCTCCGTCAACTGGATCGTCGCCCTTTCCGAGACTTATCTGGTTGGTGCCCAGGTGACCACCCAGCGGCTCGAAAGCCGTGATGGCGGCGTGACCTGGACCCGCAGCAACTTTTTGGATACCGGCAACGAACGGGTGAACGAAAAATACCACCGCCGCGGCGATGAATTTTATACCGTCGGCAACCAGAGCCAGCTCCTGTATTCCCCCGCCA
>JAUIIF010000497.1 GCA_030431945.1 Bacteroidia bacterium
TTTGCTAGCTGAGCAATCGGCGAACGATCCAGCTCGTACCTCGCGTGTCGGCCGGCGAGCGATTTTGCGATTACTCCGTCAAGAAAAAATGTCCTTATCCGCTAAAACCTACACCTGTCGTATATTCCCCCTCTTTACGTTCCCCAACCATTCATTCATGAGATCAACCAGCTTTTTACTTACGGCGCTCTTTGCCTTACTCTGCACCTGCGTCAGCGCCCAACTTCAAGCGCAGCGCTCGCCCGCAGGGCAAATTGACCTGAAGCACTGGGATGCCCTGGCACCCCGCAACATTGGCCCCTCGGGCATGTCCGGCCGGGTAACGGCTATTGACGTTAACCCTACGGATAAGGACCACATCTACGTCGGCACCGCCTCCGGCGGCGTCTGGATGAGCCGCAACGGCGGCATCAGCTTCGAACCGATTTTTGATGACCAGAAGTACCTCGGCATCGGCTCCCTGACCGTCTCCGACGCCAACCCCAACATCATCTGGGTCGGCACCGGCGAGGGCAACCCGCGCAACTCCGCCAACTACGGCGGCGGCATCTACAAAAGCCTCGACGGCGGTAAAAGCTGGCAGTTCATGGGCCTGGAAGAAACCCGCCACATTCACCGCGTGATTGCTCACCCGACAAACCCGGACGTAGCCTACGCCGGCGCCCTCGGCTCCATGTGGGGCCCCAACGAAGAGCGCGGCGTCTACAAAACCACCGACGGCGGTACGACCTGGCAAAAAGTGCTGTACGTCGACGAAGGTACCGGCATCGCCGATATGGTCATGGACCCCTCCAACCCCAACAAGCTCATCGCAGCTACCTGGACGTTTGACCGCGATCCCGACTTCTTCAACTCCGGCGGCCCCGGCTCCGGTATCTGGGTCACCCACAACGGCGGCGAGGGCTGGGAGCGCCGCACGGCCAAAGACGGCCTGCCCAAGGGCGACCTCGGCCGTATCGGCATTACCATTTCCCACAATAAGCCCAACATCGTCTACGCCCTGGTGGAAGCCAAGAAAAACGGCCTCTACAAGTCTACCGACGGTGGACTCAACTGGCGCCTGGTGACCGATAAGGGCATCGGCGACCGCCCCTTCTACTACGGCGAAATCTACGTCGACCCCCAGAACGAAAACCGGCTTTTCGACATCGCCACCTACGTCTCCCGCTCCGAAGACGGCGGCAAGACCTTCCGTAATATCGCCAACTACGGCAACAGTGTTCACCCCGATCACCACGCCTTCTGGATCGATAAGGACGACCCCGAATACATCATCGACGGTAACGACGGCGGCCTCAACATCAGCCGCGACGGCGGCGATACCTGGCGCTTCGCCGCCAACCTGCCCCTGGCCCAGCTCTACCACATCAATTACGATATGAGCTACCCCTACCTCGTCGGCGGCGGAATGCAGGACAATGGCAGCTGGGTCGGCCCCAGCCAGGGCCTCAAATCCGGCGGTATCACCGAATCCGACTGGCAGGAGGTGTACTTCGGCGACGGCTTCGACCTGATCTTCAAACCCGGTGATGCCAACACCGTCTACGCCGCCAGCCAGGGCGGTGCCCTGGGCCGGGTCAACCGCCAGACGGGCAAGACCAAATCCCTCAAACCCCTGCACCCGGACGGGACCTTCCTCCGCTTCAACTGGAACGCACCGATCGCCCAGGGCCCGCAGAGCGACTGCACGATTTACATGGGCAGCCAGTTTGTTCATAAGTCCACCGACTGCGGCGACCACTGGGAAATCATCAGTCCCGACCTGACCACCAACGACAGCACGAAGCAACGTCAGATGGAGTCGGGCGGCCTCACCATCGACGCTACCCAGGCCGAAAACCACACTACCCTGCTCGCCATCGTACCGAACCATAAAAGCTGGGACGGCCAGCAGGCACTCTGGGTAAGCTCCGACGACGGTAAGCTGCACCTTAGCCCCGACGACGGCGAAAGCTGGGAGGACCTGAGCGACCGCCTGCCCGGCATGACGCCCGGCAGCTGGATCCCGTACGTGGAGGCCAGCGTCCACAACCCGGCGGAAGCCTGGGTGGTCGTCAACGACTTCCGCCGTAACGACCGCCGGCCGATGGTCTTCCATACCGACAACTACGGCCAGACCTTCACGCGCATTGTTGACGAAAATAAGGTCAGCGGCCACGCCCTGGCCATCGTGCAGGACCCCGTGGAGCCGAACCTGTTGTTCCTGGGTACCGACCAGGGCCTGTGGGTCAGCTTCGATAAGGGCAGCAGCTGGACGCACTACAACAAGACCTACCCCGGTGTCTCTACGCGGGACATCAAGATCCACCCCCGGGAGCACGACCTCATCCTCGGCACCTTCGGCCGGGCGGTCTGGATCCTGGACGATATCCGCCCGTTCCGCGCCATCGCCAGCGAAGGCACCAAGATGTTACAAGACACCTTTGCCGTCTTCCCCGCGCCCGATGCTTACCAGTGGAGCTATCGCTCCTACCAGGGCACGCGCTTCTACGCCCAGGGCCAGTTCCAGGGGCAGGACCGGCGCGGCGGAGCCATGCTCACCTACTGGGTGTTGCCAGAAGAGGGCGCGGCCGCGGGTGCAAAAAAAGGTAAGGAAGCCATGGACGAAACCGCCGGCATGCTCTACTACGGGAAGGTCAGCGTGGCCGAACCAGCTACCGACCCCAACCCCGCTACGAAGCCGAAGGGGAAGGTTAAAATTCAGGTCGTCGACGTGCAGAGCGGCGACACCATCCGCACCTACACCACCACGCCCAACTGGGGCATGAACCGCACCAGTTGGAACATGCGGCGAGACGGCATCTCCTTCCCCAGCCGCCGGGAACCCCGTGCCGATGCCGATACGCCGAGCGGTGCCGAAGTAGCCCCCGGTACGTACGAAGTGGTGATGACTTACGGCAATCATACCGACAAGACCATCGTAACTGTACACGCCGACCCCCGCGAAAAACAGGCCCCCAACGCCCTGGTGGCCCAGGAAGCCCTGCGGGCTGAGCTTGATACCACCACGGTGCACCTCACTACTGCCTGGAACGACCTGCAGGAAGCCGGCAAGGCCATCAAGCGCGTACAGGGCCTGCTGAAGGACGCCCCCAAGGCCGTGAAGGACAGCCTGGACAAGGACGCCAAAGGCCTCCTGAAAACCATCGCTGACCTCGAAGAAATCTTCACCGAAAAGGAAGACCTGAAGGGTATTCAGCGTAACCCGACTAACCTGCGGGCCAAGATGTTTACCGCCAGCCGGTACATCGGCCAGGTAGAGGGCCGGCCCACGCAGATGGCCGAAGTCGCCCTGGAACAATACCAGGCCGGTGCCGAGGAATTCATCGGGAAGATCAAGACTTTCCTGGAAGATGAATTTGTTCCCTTCCGCAAGGAAGTGGAAGCGGCGAACTTGACGCTGTTTGGGAAGTTGTAAAAATGGATTAGCTCCGCGAACCAGGGGCAAAATTCGGTGGAACGAGCCACAATCGCTCGTCCGCCGAGGCGGCCGTCAGGCCTGAATCGTCGGCCGAGCGATTGTGGCAGCATCGCTTTCACTCGGCCGGCGAGTCAGCTCCTTCGTCGTGTCTTGGTGGATGATAGATTGTGGCGGCATCGCTTTCACTCGGCCGGCGAGTCAGCTCCTTCGTCGCGCCTCGGCGGACGAGTGAAAGCTGGTTTTTGGCTTTTAATGTGATCAATCCATCGGTTTTAGCGCTTGATTCGCGTTCCCAAACAACCATGAATTCCCCCATCACCCCCCTTCCCCGGCGAAGTCCTCCGCGAAGAATACTTCGCCCACTGACACTTTCCGCCTACCGTTTGGCGAAGGACGTCGGCGTGCCACGAACCCGCATCAGCAAAATCCTGCACGATAAACGGGGCATTTCAGCCGATACCGTCCTGCATTTAGGCAAGTACTTCGGTATCACGGCGGAATGCTGGCCGAACCAGCCAAACCAATTTGACCTCCGAAAAGCCGCGCACC
>JAUIIF010000498.1 GCA_030431945.1 Bacteroidia bacterium
AAGATTAGACTTGATTAATCGTCTAACTGTTTTCCAATATCCTGAATTTCATTTTTTTCTACAACGACTGTTTTCTTCCAATTTTTCTTAAGAAGATAATAGAACAAGTACATGGTAGACAGCGGAAACTCATACGGCGAACGCGTATCTCGACTAGTAGGTTGGGGTCACTGGTTTGCATTCTTCAACATCGTAGCTTCGATGTTGATAGGCACACGCTACATTGTTCAGTCGCCTTGGCCCGAGACGTTGCTGGGTCAGTTCTATCTTGCGGTTTCGTGGGTTGGCCATTTTGGCTTCCTTGTTTTCGCCGAAGGCTTTGGTAATGTAGCCGAGGGCGGCAGCGGTAATGGGGTCCATCCGTAACAGGTTTAGTGTTTTCGATGGTAAGATAATGATATTATGTTTTGGAAAGAATTCGTCCCCTTCGGCAGCCTTGCATTAAAACAGCCATTGCATCCTGCGGCCGCGCCCAGGAAAGAATAATAGAATAACGTGAGGTTGGGGGATACTCTATACGCAATGGGTTGACTATCAATCATCATCAGCTAAGGAAAGTTCATAGTGTAGCTAACCATGGACTATC
Source organism: Bacteroidia bacterium (assembly GCA_030431945.1). Classification (GTDB taxonomy): domain Bacteria; phylum Bacteroidota; class Bacteroidia; order Chitinophagales; family Saprospiraceae; genus Neolewinella. The sequence continues at coordinate 587 of JAUIIF010000498.1, forward strand.
GACTATGAACTGCAGTAATTCCCCAGGTGGCGCTATGCTTGCCAGCACGCAAAGTGCATCAAGCCAGCACCCCCAGCTCCGGCTCAGCAGCAGAAACAGCACTATTTTCTTCCAGCGTGAAATAGTGGTACGCCGCTAAATTCCAGACAATCATCATGGCGCTGAAGTAGTAAAGGTTCAGGACGATGGCGATGCCGAAGTGCATACCTACCGTGGCCAGCAGCCAGAAAGTACGGGTCTTTTTCCAGGCGATGAAGAAAGGGTGAAAGAGTTCGACCACGATGGTCGCCCAGCCAATGGCGACGAAGACAAAGGGGTAGTCCGCCAGCCAGGTGAAGTCGAAGGCAAAGTCGCGGTTGACGTAAGGCAGGTTGATCGCTTTCCAGATGGATTCGCCGTTCCACCAGTTAAAACCGAGCAGCTTGACCAGACCGGAAAAAAAGTAGGCAATGCCCAGGTGCAGCTGGAGGGTGCGGCGAACGGGCAGCGGATTACCGTTTTTACCGGTGTTGGCCAGGATGAGGTAGAAAAGGGCCATGCTGGTGAAGAAGTCCACCCCGTAGGCCAAAAAGCCGATGCCGGAGACGACGGATACCTGCAACAGCAGTAGGATGAGCGCCGACAGGCGGGGCAGAAAGCCGCAAATAAGACTAATGCCAGTGGCGTAAAAAAGGACCTGAAACCAGAACAGGGTAGTCCCGGCCGCAACGCCGTAAGCTTCGAGGAAGACGATGAGGCGGGGCAGGGTGAGTTGCAGGTCGGCGACGTAGAGATCGGCCACGTCCCAGGGAATAAGACCATTGGTGCCGAAAAGGTCCGCAAAATCCTGGTGGATGGCAAAGAAGTGGAGCAGGACAATGGTGCCTACGGCAATGCGGAAGAAGCGCAGGGCGCGCAGGCTCTCCGTACGGGTGGCGTCGTCGTCGGCGAAGAAGAAACGGACGAGGGAGGCGTAGGTTTTTTGGGCGAAGTTCATGGTCGGGTGCTGGTTTGGGAGTCAACGTAAAAAAGGTCCTCATACAGCTCCGCTTCGGGCGCAGCGGCCAGGGTGACGTAGTCGTAGAGGTAAAGATCGAGGGTAACGGAGGCGGCCGCAGGGTCGCGGCGGCGGACGTAGTCGGCCAGCTGCCGTTGTACCACCTCAAGAAACTCTTTCTGTAGCCCCAGTTCTACGGAGTCTTTGGTGATTTTATCCAGGAACATACCCGTGGCGGAGAGGTAGCGGATCACGCTTTCCTTATGGTGAAAGGGGGGCAGGTTCGTCTGGCGGAGGGTTTCGCCGCATTCGTCCTTTACTTCGTAAAGGGTAATGAAATCGCTGGCGACGTTGGGGGCGAAAAAACCGTAGCCCGTGCCGAAACCGGTATACCCGCAGAACAGCTGTACCGGTTTGGCCTGTGCCACCGAGGCCGCCAGACTGGCGGCCGGGTTGGCCGCGACCAGTTCCGCCTTACTTTCTTCGTAGTAAAACCCGTAGTAACTGTCGAAGGCGGTATTGGCAGCATTGGCACAGATGACGAGGAGCAGGGCGCCGATGCCGCATAATTTGGCGAGGGTATACATGATGAAATAATTGAAGAGCGGAGAAAAAGGCCCCTTCGGCTCCCCGGTGGGAAGGCCGAAGGGGAAGAGAAAATTTAGCGCTGGTACTTGTCCATTACCCGGGCGTATTCGGCTCGGAGCTCCAAACCACCGTCTTTCAGGCCGGTAGACCAGACACTTTCGTCGATGGCGTCTTCATACACTTTTTTGTTGACGAAGGTGCTGGCCGACTTGTTCTCCTGAGAGATGGTCCGCAACTTTTTCAAGTCTTCCCGGCTGAAGGGCTTGCTGGCCAGTACGACCTGGTTGTCGACGACCAGGATGCCCTCGCTGGTTCTTTGCGGATTGTATCTGCCCAGGATACTCAGGATTTCCCGGCCGGCAGCAGAAGCCTTGAAGTCAGTCTTGTGCTTCATGACCGTTTGGTTGACGGCATTGGCATGGACGGTAGTGTTCACCACGTCCGTTTCACTGAAACCCTGGGCGGCCTTGGCAATGCGCGTGACGTCGTCTTTACTCAGGGCCTTGGTTTTTTGGACAACCTGATTCTTGATGATCAGCCAGTTGCCCTTGTCGTCAAGCAGCAGGGATTTTACCGGGGCTTTGGCCGCGGCGGCGAAGAGAAAAACCGCCAGTAGACCGAAGAGAAGGGAAGAGAATCGTTTCATGATGGAAATTGATTTGAGGGAAAGATGAAGTCCGGCGGGTAGACCGCCGGAATGGCAGCCCTTGTTCCGGAAAGTGTACCCGGGGTAGGGACGGGACCCAGCGATGGATTCCACAGCCCTATCCTGTTTTTAGAAATTCTTAACGCTGGTATTTTTTCATGACGGCGGCGTAGCGGTCCAGCACGGCGGGGTTGACCTTTGCTTTGCCCTCTTCCAGCTTCACGATGGTCTGGTCAACGTAGTCAACCAGAAAGACACCGTTACTGATGGTACCACCGGCGTCGGCCCGGCTGGCGATCTCCTGCAGGGCCTGAAAGTCTTCCTTCGCCAGGGGCTGGCATCTTTGTACGACCCGGTTGTCAACGATGAAGTAGCCGTCGCCTACGTCCTGGGGGTTGTACTTGGCCAGCAGGGTTTCCAGCTCGTTGGGGATAACTTTTTTCTTGGACTTCGTATGCTTGGTTACCGTGTGGTTGATCGCTTTTTTGAAGACTTTCCGCTTAATGAATTTGTATTGATTGAAGCCCTGGGCCGCAAATTCAACGAGGCTGGCCGCATCTTCCCGGCTCAGCAGCTGACTGGCCTGCACCACCTGGTTTTCGACAATCACGTAGTTGCCTTCGGGCGTTTGCAACAGTTTTTTAACGGGCACTTTGTGGGCTGCCAGAAGAAGGAAAATTCCTGCGATTCCGCAGCAACCGTAGAGGAAACGGAGCATAAATAAGTGGGTTTATGGTTGGCTGGACAATAGGATCCAGTGAGGTAAGGGACGTTGGCTGGGCCGGCATTCCATAAAATGTGCCCTCCTTACGGTTAGCTGAGGGACGTATTTCAGCCATTACCTTATACCGGTTCGGAGGGCGGGCAGGCTATCAATCGTAGGGTGTTCCGTCTGCAACCAGTATTGCACAACCGTTTTCAATCGCCCTACTCCCGCAGGAAAGAGGACATTTGGCAGGCTATTACCAACCCAAAAGGTTACGGCTTAACCCAAGCTGAATGGAGTACCCTGCTTTTCAACAGCGTAGCACAAAGTTCAGCTGCGGCTGCGCAGGCCGCCAGTAGGAAAACCGGGATTTGGAAAAACTCCCGGTTTTCATTGAGTGGGAGATTATGGGGGCGGGAGCGCAGGTGCCGAGAAAAGGTAAAAGGAGCAGGGAGGGG
>JAUIIF010000499.1 GCA_030431945.1 Bacteroidia bacterium
GTCCTTCGAAAGATGGCGCAACCAATCATAACACTCCCCTTCCGTCAAAGCCTTGTCGTAGATCTTTTTTATGGTAAAGGCGTCCGTATCCTGACCAAAAACCGCCGTCAGGGAGGAGCACGCGAGTAAAAATATTACTGCTTTTTTTACGACGCCCGAAGGCTGGAAAGCAGAAAAGTGGAAAACACGGGAAAAAATGTGGAAAACAGAGCGCATAGTTAATTTAGAATTTAATATAAGTATCAAATGAATCAGCAAAACAAAATTTCGCAAGAACCGACAACTGGCTAAATAATGTCCTAATTTACGTATGCTTGATTTTGCTTTTTAACGGCACAGCAATTTTATATTTCCCTGCAAGCACGCTTCGCGATAAAAGATTTTACAACGTAAACCGGAACCTGATTTATGTTTCGTCAAAATTCATGGGCAAATGTTATGAACTTCTATACAATAAGCCCTTATCTTTGAACTAACGACGAAAGAGCAGCCCGCTCTATTCGTTGATTTAATTTGGTTTTATTTGGTTAGGGCTGAGGTGGTGCTGTGGTGGCACTGCCTCTTTTTTTTGCGGGTCACTGCCACTTCACTTCAATCAGGGCAGCAACGTCTTCGCCGAAACGGTTGGTTTGCTGTGTTTTTACGGAATACCCACTGGCCGGCAGGTAGGCCAGTTTGTGCACCCCGTCGGAAAGAATCGTTCCGGTTTTTCGCTCCACTTCAATCCGGATGGGTACACCCTGGTCTTCTTCCACCAGCAGCTGTTGCACCATCAGGTTACTATCCTGGGTCACGTAGGTCGTAATCACGTGATTACCGGAAAGCGCCTGCACTTCCGCCCGGTACTTTTCCCGCCAGGCGGGCTTATTGATATCTGCCTCCCGGAACAGTCGCAGGTCATTGGCGAAATTAACGTCATCCAATTGCTTGGTTTCCGTCACTCCGTTCAGGGTAATGCTTTTATTAACCTTGACCTTAGCGGTTTGGAGGCGCTCGACCTCGCTATCGATGTAGCTGCGCAGGTCAAAAAAAGATTTTCCCTCCTCCGCGTTTTCTGCAGGTTGCGGGGTACAGGCCACCAGCCCCAGAAACAAGCCGGTCAACAGAAGTAATCTTTGCATAAGGAGTAAAGGCCTGAACGGGGGGCCGGGTTCAGTCCGCCGGCCTTTCTCCCGGACAAATTATCAGGACCGCGGGTAAGGAAACGGAGGTGGCGCGGTCGCAGGTGCAAAGAAGAAGCAACGGGGCAGGCACGTGCACCAGGCAACCACCCTCAATTTGGTGACAAAGAGCAGGAACGAAGGCATTTTGCTGAATGATTTTCGTCACCTTTTCCCGCTTCGCGGGATAATCCCCTAACTTATCCTTTCCGTGTAGTACCCACCAAATATTCGATCATCGATACCTCCATCACGCACATCAGGCCACGCTTCAAATTCAGCGTTCCGGGCACCCCTGAGCTGGTACTGGCAAGAGTCCGCCGGCTGCTGGCGGCCACCCCTCCGCACCTTACCGGCAAGGTTATTGATCACCACGTCATCCTTGACATTATCGGTACCGAGGTCCACTACTGGTCTCCCCAGCTGAACTTCAGGGTGGAGGAAGACGAGGACCTGCCGGGGCGGGTCATCATCGCGGGCCTCATCGGCCCGCGCCCGGCGGTTTGGACGCTCTTCATGTTCGTATACTTCTCCATTGGTGTTGCCGGCTTTTTCATTACTTCCTACGGCATCTCCCGGTACATGGTGGGCGAAAGTTCGCTTGCCCTGTACGGGCTTCCTCTGGCGGCGGTCATTATGCTGACCGCCTACATGGCGGGCCAGTTGGGCGAAAAACTGGGCGCGGATCAGGTGGAAATGCTGAAGCATTTCGTCCGCGAAGCCGTAGGCCCCGACCGCACGAAGGTGGAATAGCGCCGGGCACGGCCTGCTACTGCTTTCTTTGCACCAGCGGCCGCGCCCCCTACTCCTTGCAGTGTGCCTTTCGTGGATTGACACGGACATTACTTCCCTTCCGCTAAGTGGCGGCGGGGAGCGAACCCGACGAAATGAACCGCCTTTTACCCGGCGTACGCCTCGATCGGGGGGCAGGTACAGACGAAGTTCCGGTCTCCGTAACCATCATCCACCCGCGCTACCGACGGCCAGAACTTCAACCCTTCCCGCAAATAAGGAAGCGGGTAAGCGGCCTCCTCCCGGCTGTAGGCATGGGTCCATTCATCGGCCGTAATTTCGGCGACGGTGTGAGGTGCATTCTTGAGCACGTTATCTTCCGGGTCAGCCTCGCCGCGGGCAATCGCGTCCGCTTCGGCCCGGATGGCGATGAGGGCATCGCAGAAGCGGTCCAGTTCATCTTTACCTTCTGATTCCGTCGGCTCAATCATCACCGTGCCGGCCACCGGCCAGCTGAGGGTGGGAGCGTGGAAGCCGTAGTCGATCAGGCGCTTGGCCAGGTCTCCGGCCGTCATTACGTTCTTGAAGGGGCGCAGGTCGATGATCAGCTCGTGCGCGGAGCGGCCCTGTTCTCCCTGGAAGAGTACGTCGTAGTGATTTTCGATCCGCTTGGCAATGTAGTTCGCATTTAAAATGGCGTACTCACTGGCGGCTTTCAGGCCTTTGGCGCCCAGCATTTTTATGTAGGCATAGCTGATCAGTAAGATAGAAGCCGACCCCCAGGGGGCCGCAGCGACTGCGGGTGTTGCCTTGATGCCACCGGTCTCCTGCAGCACGTGGTTCGGCAGGTAGGGTGCCAGGGCTTCGTTGCAGCAGATCGGGCCCATCCCCGGGCCACCGCCACCGTGGGGGATGGCGAAGGTTTTGTGCAGGTTCAGGTGACAGACGTCGGCACCGATTCGTCCCGGACTGGTGAGTCCTACCTGGGCGTTCATGTTCGCGCCATCCATGTAGACCATCCCTCCGGCTTCGTGGATCAGCTCACAGATATCTACGACCCCGGTTTCGAAAACGCCGTACGTACTGGGGTAAGTGATCATGAGGCAGGAAAGGTTTTCCCGGTTAGCCGCCACTTTCTCCTGCAGGTCTTCGAGGTCAATGTTACCCGCGTCATCGGATTTGACCACGACCACCCGCATTCCGGCCATAACGGCGCTGGCGGGGTTGGTACCGTGAGCGGACTCCGGGATAATGGCCACATCCCGGTGAAAGTCTCCCCGGTCATGGTGATAAGCCCGGATGACCATCAGGCCGGCGTATTCCCCGCTGGCACCGCTATTGGGTTGGAGGCTGCAGGCAGTAAAGCCACAGATTTCAGCCAGGTCCTTTTCCAGTTCTGCAAAAATCTGCTTGTAACCCTGGGCCTGCTCAATGGGCACGAAGGGGTGCAAATCCGCAAATTCCGTCCAGCTCACGGGAATTAACTGCGTGGCCGCGTTAAGCTTCATTGTGCAACTTCCCAGCGGGATCATGCTGTGCACGAGACTGAGGTCCTTGTTTTCCAGGCGCTTCAGGTAGCGCATCATTTTTGTCTCGGTGCGGTAGTTCCGGAAATTGGGGTGGGTCAGGAATTCGGACGTACGCACGAGTGCCGCAGGAAGGCGATCCACTACGCCGGTAACGCCGCCTTTTTCGTCAAGCGGTGCCCCGTCGTAATCCAGTTCAACGGCAAAAATCCGGCAGACGGCCCGCAGGTCCGTTGTTGCGACAGATTCATCGAAACTCAGGCGAATACCCCCTTCTGCGGGATAAAAGAAATTGTAGCCTTCCGTTTCGGCCCGGTTACGGATTTCCAGAACTTTTTCCGGATTCACCGCTACGTGGAGCGTGTCAAAAAAGGCATCTCCGGCCAGGGTGTAGCCTGCTTTCTGCAGGGTTTCAGCCAGGATCACCGTAAAGTGGTGGGTTCGCTTAGCGATGGCAATCAGCCCCTCTGCCCCGTGGTAGGCGGCGTAGAAGCCCGCC
>JAUIIF010000500.1 GCA_030431945.1 Bacteroidia bacterium
AAGGAGTACGAAATTCAGGTTTCCGTTAAATTTTCCCCGGTATCCCTCTTCCGCGCCGCCGGTACCGTGCGCGCCTGGTCGGCCTGTAACCGCACCCGCATGACGGTGAACGGCGTGGCCAGCGGGATCGTTGATGTCTGTGGTAATAATGCCATCCTCCTGGACGGCTCGCGTTCAACCGATGAAACCGGCTACATTGTAGCTATTCGGGAGATCAACGCCAGTAATCAGGCTTTTGGGCCCGAGCTACTGCGGCATTTCAACGGCGCAGCGCCAGCGCGCTTTGATGTCCGCGCCTTCGCCGCCAGTCAGGGGTTTGCGCTGCAAGCCGGAAAACGGTATTACGTCAAGCTCGTTACGAAGCCCATCTGGCGGGAAAAGGCTGTTTGGATCGACCTGAAAACACTGCGCCAGTGCGCCGCGACCCCCATGAGTACACGTAAAATGACAAACGTCCGGCCCTTCTAGCGATAACCTCTGAATAAACCACCTGATCCTCGGCGGCCACCTGATTTCCAGGTGGCCGCCGCTGGCAGGCAAGGTTATTTAAAAATCTCCCCCGTCGCCCCCACTTTTCTGGTCATCATTTTTTACCCGGGAGCGCCGGTTTTGCGCCTTGAAATCAATCTGCCCGAATTTATGGGACACGTTGAGGCCGAAGCTCCGGAAGGGGATGCTGAAGGAACTGAGCTGGCTGAAGGTCGGGCCGCTCAGCTCAGAAATGAAGTCCTTATTTTCGTTCCAGGGCTCGATGACCCGGATGCCGAGCGTAGTGCGCTCACTCACGGTCCAGTTGGCACCCACACTGATGATGCTGAAGCTGGCCGTGGCGCCCTGCAGGCTTTGGTTCCGGTTGCGGAAAAAGCTGAAAAGATCCAGCCGGATCTTATCGGAGAACTTGAAACTGCCGCCCATATTGCCGCTGATGACATTGGCGGAGCGCGTCAACTGCTGGCCCCCGGCGAAGCCCGTACCATTATAGCGGCCGTAATTGAAGCTGGCCCGCAGGTTCAGCTTCTTCCACACGGTGAAAGAGGTGAAAACGTTGGCGCCATAAGTATCTGAACTGCCGATGTTGAGGTAGGTGGTGGTACTGGCAATGCCGTCGTCACTGAGCTGCAGGAACTGCTCAATCAGGTCATTGGTCTGCCGGAAATACACCGCTCCGTTCAGGACCACCCCTTTGATGTAAGTATTATAGGCAACTTCGTACTGCCGGACGCGCTCGGGCTGAAGGTCGGGGTTACCGATGGTCAGCGTATTCGGGTCGGAGATGGCGGTAAAGGGATTGATGAAGAAGAGACTGGGGCGCTGGATGCGTTCGTTGTAGCTGGCCTTCAGACTGCTGAACTGACTGAGTTTACGGTTCAGGATGATACTCGGCAACAGGTTTTGGTAGTTGTTTTTGAAGCTGGGGTTTTCACTTCTGAATTCTCCCCCGATCTCGGTTACCTCGTACCGGGTGCCGGCTACGAGGCCCCAATTGTCTCCCAGATTAAGGTTGAAGGAAAGGTACCCGGCGTAAACGTCCTGGTCGTAAAGGAAAAGATCCGTCAGGCGGGCGTCTTCCACAAAGGGGGCTTCGTCGGTTTCCTTCACCTGGGTGAAGTAATCACTGTCAATGCGGCGCAGTACGGCTTTTATCCCCGTTTCCATTTTTACCTTCTTGCTGAAGGGGTGGACGTAGTCTACCTGCCCCGTATACTCCAGGTTGAGTCCTTCGTTTTCATTGATGATGTCGCGCTGGTAAATGGGGAGGTCACCCGATTGGTCTACCAGGTTTTCGGTGTTGCTTTCCTGGCCACTGATCTGAAAGGCAAAGATGAGTTCCTTGTCTTTTTGGTTCGGGAAGGTCTTGCGGTAGTCAAGGGTGGCGTCAAAACCGCCGCCACTACTGAAGCCATCGTTAAAACGGCTGAAATCAATCGGGTCAGCAGTACCGAAGTTGTTGATGTTACCGTTGGTGATGCCCTCGCCGCCACGCCGGCGGCTATTGTAGCGTCCCGAGAGGTTGAGACTGTTGTAGGCGTTGAAGTCGTAAAAGGCACCGAGGTTACCGTTTACGCCGAGGTAGGTGGATTCGTTGACGCCATCTTGGGTGAGTTGCCGGATGGGGGAGCCATTGTCCAGGTCAATCCGGTTGAATTTGATTTCTGAGTCCCGTGGCCAGCTCCAGCGGCCGTTGAGGCCGCCGTTCAGCCCGAAACGCCCCAGCAAGGCGTTGAGGTTGAGGCCGCCACTGTTCTGCCGCGTACCGATGCTGGAGTTTACGGTGCCGGTAAAGCCTTGCGCTTCTTTCTTTTTGGTGATGATGTTGATGATGCCCCCGGAGCCTTCACCGTCATACCGTGCTGAAGGGGAAGTGATGACCTCCACACTTTTAATTTGATCGGAGGGGATGGATTTCAGCGCGTCCGCCACACTGGCGGCAAAGATGGAAGAAGGGCGCCCGTTGACCAGGATCTGAAGGTTGGAAGAGCCACGCAGACTGACGTTGCCTTCCAGGTCAACGCTGAGCAGCGGCACCTTGCGGAGTACGTCGCTGGCATCGCCACCCTGGTTGGTGGCGTCCTTATCGGCGTTATACACCAGTTTGTCGATGCGGTTTTCGACCAGCGAGGCCTCGCCGGTAACTTCCACCGCATCCAGGGCAATGGCATCTGCCCGGAGCATAATCCGCTCCAGGTCCAGGTCCGGCTTCTGCGGCGTTGTTTCCACGTCTTCCAGCACTTTTTCCGTGTAGCCGATAAAGCTCAGCTTCAGCTGGTATTTGCCGGAAGGGACGTCCGTGATTTTGAAACTGCCGTCCATCTCCGTGATGGTGCCGTTTATTTGGCGGTCCCCTGCGGCAGAAAGCAGGACAATGGTGGCAAATTCAACCGGATCACCGGTTGTTTCATCAAAGACTTCTCCTTTGATGGTGCCCTTAATGGTCGGTCCGCCGCCAAAACTACCGGCGGGACGTTGGGCGAACAGGGAGGAAGTCAGGGCCAGTAAGGCGAGGGGAAAGAATAGTGCACGCAGTTTCATGCATGCAAAAGCACAAAACCGGGAGTTTTGTTCTTGACCTCAGGAAGGCACTGTAGTAAAATTACTCCGGAGAGCTACAGTTTATCCCACTTTAAGCGCAGGATGCCGTCAACTTCGGCGATGTTGATGTTGAAGTTGTTTTCGGTCAGGCGGTCGATGGTACCGATCCAACGAAAGGCCAGGAATCCGCTGGCGTCGAAAAAATCGGCGTCCAGGGTGAATTCAAGGTCGTCGTCCAGGTCACGGAGGGCGTCGATGAACCAGGTGCCGACGAAAAACTGCCCGTCACCCGTCAGGTATTCCACTTCCCCGTTGCGGTAGAACGTGATCCGGTCTCCGGCAAATTCATCGGTAATGTTATCGTTGAACAGGGCGCCATCTTCATTAAAGGAAGCTTTTTCTATGATCCAGGTGCCCCGTAAACGGTCTTCCCGGCGCTCAATCCGTTCTTCAATGCTACAGCCGGACAGGAGTAACAGGGCTAAAGGAACCAGGGTGAACCACGTCCAGCGCAGGGAGGCACAGTTTACTGGCCGAGGCGGAAGTGTAGCGACCTGACTCGCCCGCCGGACGGTGGTTCTGCTATGCAATCTCCCGGCGGATGAACCAGCTCGTTCCTCGCGTTCAGGCCGACGAGCAATCTTGCTACGGCCAATTATGGTAAACAGGTATTTCATATCTAAGGGCTGTTGATTATACCCTTAAGGTCTGATTTGTCCGTTTGAAAGCTGCACCCGCTAGCCGGCTTTAAGTCACTTTTAACGCGGAATCTGCCTTGGTAGCTGCGTCTTAAGTTTTCGGCAACGTGGCCGGCGAAAAAAACATGAGTCATCCCGAATTTTGGCCTTGCCCGACCTCTGTTTGCGCTAAAACAAGGGTG
>JAUIIF010000501.1 GCA_030431945.1 Bacteroidia bacterium
CGAATTGGCCCCTGATGGCAGGGCGTTCCGTTTTTGATGTTTCTTCGGCACGCTTTTATCCTCTCCCCAACCCCCTCTCCGGCACGTTCCGCCTACGGCTTCACGGAGAGGGACTTACCAAAAAAACGCTCCGCGTTTTATCGGGCATACCGAACCCCCTAACCCCTGCCTGGCACCTTCCTACACAAAAAAATCCGCAAGCAGGAACCAGGTGTTACCTGATTTCCACTTGCGGAATCCTGCTCCAGCGCAGCGTTAATTGGCTTTCGTAAGTGTTCCCTCTACGGTTCACCGGTACTGCCGGGGGGCTATTACTTCTCCAGAATCTTGGCCGTTTCGCTGTAGTCCTGCCCTTCTTGCTTGGCTAATTCAATGGCTTTGGTAGCCGTAGCCTTGGCCATTTCCTTATTACCGGTTTTGTGGTACAACCAGGCCAGGGTATCCATGTTGGCGTAGCCAGGCTCCAGTTCAACGGACTTCTTGGCCCAGGCCAGCGCCTTTTTCAGTTGCTTTTGATCATCACTGGTTTCGAAGACCCGCCAGGCGACGCTGTTCAGCTCCGAGGCGCTTTCCGAACCGTACGTATCATAGTACTTGACGGCGGCCGGCAGGTAAGCCTCATTGTCGCGGGTTTGCTCTGCGTAGAGCATATCGTAATGATCCATCAGGCGCTGGGCGACCTTGCCGCCGTGCTCCTTGTAGACGGGGGCCAGCTCAGTAGCCGAGGGCAGCTGGCGAACGCCTTTTTCCTGCATATAGCTGGTGATAATGTTGCGTTGTACCGTCATCACGAAGGTGGCGGCGCCGGAGATCTTCATTGCCTGCTCAGCATTATTGAGCAGGTAATTCATGCGCTTACCGCCCAGTTCGCCGGGATTGTTCAACAGCAGGGCCATGGTTTCCGGGGTGGACCAATCCTGCTGCATCTCCAGGTATTCACCGGCTACTTCACCGGCTTTTTCCTGCTCGTATACGCCCGTGAGCACTTCGGCGTAGGTGCGCATAAAGTCGCCACCACGCTCACCGTCGGCGTAGCGTTTGTTCATCGCTCCCAGGCTGTTGTCTCCGATGGCCGCATCGGCCAAAGCCAGAAACTCCTCCTGCGGGATGTAGCCGATTCCTTTATGAACGATGTCTCCGTTGCCGTCGACAAAAAGGTAGGTGGGGTACGCCATCACGCTGTAGCGCCGGGCCAGGCCGGGGCCTTCGCCCTTTTCCATGTCAAACTTGGCGTTGATGAACCGCTCGTTGTAGACGTTGCCCACTTCCGGAAGGGGGAACACCTTAGCCGCCATCATTTTACAGGGGCCACACCAGGTGGTATAGGCGTCAATAAAGATCACCTTATTTTCTTTTTTGGCTTGTGCCAGCAAATCGGCAAATGGTTTTTCCACGAAGGTCATGCCTTCGGTTTCGCCCTTGGCCTCGGTCATCAGGGCATCTGCCGGTTGCTGAGCGGTAACGCTCAGGGAGAAAAAGCAGAGCAACAAGTAAAATGTATACTTCATTAAAGTCCAGTTATGGTAGTTAAGAGTGCCGAAAATACAGGTTTCCCGGCACAAACTTCTTAACGCAGCCGACATTATGATATTTTTACGACAGTTGTAGTAGCTTTTGGGCGCGGCCGCAGGTGCAATGGTTAAACCAGAACAGCAGCAACGTTTACCAACTTATTTCGTCAAATAAATAAAATTTCAAACTATTTTTGCCGCAACTGCAGAAAGCCGGCTTGTGACTGAACCCCCTCCCCTGCTCCTTTATTCTCTCCTTGCACCTGCGGCCGCGCCCGACTCGTTACAAATCCGTCAGTACGCCTTCCTGACTAACCAGACCAAATGACCAATTCTGACCTACGTACCTCTATTTTCATTAAGGGCGCCCGGGCTAACAACCTGAAGGACGTGGACCTGGTGATCCCGAAAAACCAGCTGGTGGTGGTCACCGGGGTGAGTGGAAGTGGCAAATCGAGCATTACGATGGACACGCTCTTTGCCGAAGGCCAGCGGCGCTACGTGGAGAGCCTGAGCAGTTACGCCCGGCAGTTCCTCATGCGGATGAAGAAGCCGGACGTGGACTACATCCGCGGCATCTGCCCGGCCATTTCCATTGAACAAAAAACCACCACGGCCAACGCGCGCTCTACCGTAGGGACCCTCACGGAAATTTATGATTTCTTTCGCCTGCTGTACGCGCGGGCGGGGCGGACGTACAGTCCGGTAAGCGGGGAGGAAGTGAAGAAGCATTCCGTCAGCGATGTCGTCAACCACATTGCGGAACTACCGGCCGGCAGCCGGGTGCACCTCTACGCTCCGCTGCCGCGAATCTACGATGACCGGACCCTGCGCCGGGAGCTGGAACTACTGCAACAAAAAGGGTTTACCCGCGTCATGGCCCACGATGAAGTGCAGCAAATTGACGAGGTCCTGGAAGCGAATGATCCGTCCCTGGCCAAGACCCTCAGCGAGCTTACGGACGAAGAGGAAATGATGGTGCTGATCGATCGCTTCATCACCAAACCCGACGATACGGAAAATGAAAAGCGGATTGCGGACTCCGTCGGCACCGCCTTCAGTGAAGGCGGCGGGGAAGTGATCGTTTACCTGGATGCGGACAACTGGACGGCCTGGAATAACCGCTTTGAGCTGGACAACATGGTTTTCCTGGAGCCCTCGCCGGCCCTGTTCAACTACAACAACCCGTACGGGGCCTGCCCGACGTGCGAAGGCTTTGGCCGGACGATGGGCATCGATGAGGACAAAGTCATCCCCGACCCGTCGAAGTCCGTTTACGATGGTGCGGTGGCGGCCTGGTCCGGCAGCACCTTCGGCGAATGGCAGCGAAACTTCCTGCGGGCGGCGAATAAGTTCGACTTCCCGGTGCACACCCCTTATCAGGACCTGACCCGCGACCAGAAGAGGGTGCTCTGGGAAGGAAATAAACAGGCGAACGGGATCAATGACTTCTTCGATGACCTGGGCAAGAAACTCTACAAGATTCAGAACCGGATCATGCTCGCCCGCTACCGCGGGCGCACCGTCTGCAACACCTGCCGGGGCGGCCGCCTGCGCCGCGAAGCTGAGTACGTAAAAGTCGGCGGATTTGCCATTACGGACCTGCTGGACCTGCCCATCGACCTGCTCCAGAAGCATTTTCAGGAGCTGGAACTGAACGAAACGGATGCGGCCATTTCCCAGCGGTTGCTGCTGGAGATCAACAACCGCATTCAGAGTATGATGGACCTGGGGCTGAGTTACCTCACGGTTAACCGCCTGAGCAATACCCTGAGTGGTGGGGAGAGCCAGCGCATCAACCTGACGCGGACGCTGGGCAGCAACCTGACGGCTTCCATGTACATTTTGGATGAGCCGAGTGTGGGGCTGCACCCCCGTGATACGGAGCGGCTCGTGGCCGTACTCAGGAGGCTGCGCGACCTGGGCAATACGGTGCTGGTGGTAGAACACGAGGAAGGCATCATTGCGGCGGCCGACTACCTGATTGACGTGGGGCCGGCCGCCGGGGTACACGGTGGCGAGATTGTCTTTGCCGGCCCGTACGCAGACATCCACAACGAGGCTACGGAAAGCCTGACGACCAAGTACATGAGCGGGCGGATGTCGGTGCCGGTACCGGAACAACGGCGCCGGCTGACCAACTGGCTCACCATCGAGGGGGCCCGGATGCACAACCTGAAAAAGGTGGATGCGCGCATACCCCTGAATGCGCTGACGGTGGTCTCCGGCGTATCCGGCAGCGGCAAGACCAGTCTGATCAAAGGCATCCTCTACCCCGCCCTGCGGCGGGAGCTGGGGGAAGGCTCCAGCCAGGCCCCCGGGGCCCACGTGGCCCTGACCGGCGACCTGAAGCGCATCACCCAGGTAGAGATGGTCAACCAAAGCCCGATTGGG
>JAUIIF010000502.1 GCA_030431945.1 Bacteroidia bacterium
CGATTTCAACCGTAGAAACAACTTGCGGTTCTGGGCAAAATCTACCCGAAAAAACCAAAGAGCAGACCAGCTAGTCGCCGTTCCCTTTTTAGCAAGTGGCAGTACCCTGAGTACGGGCCTGGACACTACTTACCTGGTGCAGACGCACGCGACGGGTCTTCGTTACGCTTACTCGAATACCTTCAGTCAGTACGGATACGGTTTAGACCTGACCTACCAACACACCCCTAATGGCATCCGCAGCAGCGTCGTGACGGAAAATTTTGTAGTACTTGATCAGCTGGTCCCCGGATTTGCCTCCGGGATGGCGTCGGCATCCGTCAGGGGGGACAAGTATTTCTCCGGTCTGAAAACCAACGTCAAAATCAATCTGCGGTACGACTACCTGACGGACCAACTGAGTTTCGGCAGTGAGCTCTTTCCTACGGTGACGGAAATACAAACACTGGCCCTGCGCACGTCGACTAAATTCTCGCCGAAACTCTCCTACGGCTTACGGGCAGATTATTCAGCATTTACAAATCAGATTGCCGGAAACCGTAGCAGCCAAAAGCAGTTGCTGGGTCGGCAACAGGTGGTTTACCGTCCGGGAAAGCAAACGAAGGTGAACCTGAATCATCACCTGTACCTTCCGCGCCTGGGCACAGGCGCTCAGGCCATTAACCTGATTGGCACTGAAATTAATCAGGAATGGGCCCAGCGCCAGTTGGTGGTGGGCTTAGGCATTCGAAATCTGCTAAATACCCGTACGATTGGGGAACGAAGTATCTCCGTTTTTCAACGCCATAGCCGGACCTATCGCCTGCGGCCCCGAACGTTCTACTGCACACTAATCAAAACATTTTAAACTGCTTTTTTTTGCGACAAACCGCAACCGGAAACCTGCCGTAAAACAGCTAAATTTGTTGATCAAAGACGTTGTTTCATGCTTTTCCGAAACTCTTTTGTCCCTTGGCTCCGGATAAATCGCCAGCGCATCAGTAGGCAGAAACGTGGAAAAAAAGCTGGTTCGTTCGCCGCAGGATCAGGCAGCAGCACCAGGACTCGGCCAACGGGGCAAGCCGTTGCGCAACATTCATGGCGCCGCCGCCTTCACCAGCATGACGCGGACCGACGTTTCCCCTTCACGCGATTGTACTGGACTTGCCTCCTCCTGCTCGTAGTGGGCGAAGCAACTGCCCAGGGCAATTTTACGGATGCATCCCGCCGGGCCGGGCTGGACGCCACCACCGGGCCTAATCATGGCATTAACCTGGCGGATTATGACGGTGACGGCGATGATGATTTTTTTGTCGGGCGCCTCAGCGCAACCAACTGGCTGTTTCGGAATAACGGTGACGGCACCTTTAGCGAGGTTGGAGCAGCAGCCGGCATTGCCGGCTCCGCCAGTGATCAAACTTACGGCGCCTGCTGGGGCGACCTGGACAACGACGGGGACCAGGATCTCTACGTTGGTAATCCGGAAGCTCCGGACCAGCTCTTCGAAAACCGTGGAGACGGGACTTTCCGGGACATAACCACCGTTGCCCGGATCACGAATTTGGGCGCCCCCAGGTCCGTCAATTTCGCGGATGTGAACAGGGACGGCCTCCTCGACATTTACGTTACCAATTTCCGTCAGGAAAATGCCCTTTACCTTAACCTCGGCGGCCTGCGTTTCAGTGACCAGACACAGGAGCGCTCCGCCGGTGATACCGGCATTTCCATGGGCAGCATTTTCGTTGACTATGATCGGGACGGTGATGCAGACCTGTACCTTACCCACGACAACCGGCAGCCCAACCTCCTGCTGCAAAATGACGGAAACGGATATTTCACGGATGTATCCCAAACCAGTGGCACCAACCTCGGCGGCTTCGGAATGGGAGTGGATGTTGGTGACGTCAATAATGATGGGTGGCCGGACCTCTACGTAACTAACCTGCACGACAACTTCCTGTTCCTCAATCAGGGGAACGGCACTTTTAAGGAACGGGGGGCAGCCGCTGGCGTAAATGATTATGGCATGGGCTGGGGCACGCTTTTTCTGGACTATGACAATGACGGACGACAAGATATTTATGTCGTCAACAACAGTTACTTCTCCCCCTACCCCAACCTGCTGTACCGTAACCTGGGCCGTGATTCATTCGCAGATACGGCCAGCCTATTGATTGAGGGAAGTCCTTACGGGGGCTACGCCGCCGGCAGCTTTGACTTTAATAAGGATGGTAAACTTGATTTACTGCTTACCAACACCGGCGAAACCGGCGGGCTTCAGTATTTTGAAAACGTGACACCCCCTGGGCACCACTGGATCTCCCTCCGCCTGGAAGGCAGTACCAGCAATCGCGATGCCATTGGCACCTTACTGACTTTAGAGACCGCCAGCGCTACGCAGATTCGGGAAATCACTGCCGGGAGCGGATATGCTGCCCAAAGCAGCCGGTGGCAGCATTTTGGCCTCGGGGCGGATACCTTAATCCGCCAGCTAACGATTCAGTGGCCAAGCGGCAAAGTCGAAAAACTGATGAACCTGGCCGTAAATCAGTTCCTTCCCATCCGGGAAGGAGGGAACCTTACCTCCAACACCGGGTCGGCATCCCCCGCACTGAAAAAGCTGACGGTGGGCCCTATCCCAACCTCGGGCGCTGCACAAATAACCTGGACGGCCACTGCCCGGGAGACGGTACTGCTCAAATTGTTGAGCCTCTCCGGCCAGGTCCTGAATACCTGGAGCCTTGCTGTCGTTCCCGGAGAGCAATCCTTTTCCGTTTCCTTACGGGATCATCCGCCCGGCACCTATCTATTGCAGCTCCCCGGGTATTCCCTGCAGAGGATAATGGTGCAGTGACGGCCCATCATCCTGCTGGGGTACAGAGCGCCTGCCGGCTTGCCCTTCTGCTTTTCTTGCACCAGCGGCCGCGCCAAAACCGGTCAGGCCTGCGAAGTTAAGGGATAAAAAAAACCAGCATCCCCAAAAAGGCAGGATGCTGGTTTTCATTATGCTGTGTCGGGCGGCGAGTCGCCTTTAAATCTTAAAGTGGAAAGTGCCCAGGAAGTAGCGGCCCAGACCATCGCTCGTCGTTTCCGTAGTTACGAAAGAATTAACGGAACGGTTAATGATCGTATTCTGGTTGAAAATATCGGAAGCCGAAATGCGGAAGAAGTGACGCTTCTTACGGAAAGGGCGCAGCTCCAGGCTCAGCCGGAGATCGGGAATGGTTTGCTGTGCCGCAAAGTCGCTGGCGGCAAAAATGCTGTACAGGAAACGGCTTTCGAAGCGCCACTTAGGGCTCACCTCCAGTTCAAATTGGGCCAGCAGGTTGTGGGTCAGTTGATCAATCGAGGTGTTGGAGGAATTCTCCCCTTCAAAGCTATTCCGGTAGTTGTTGAGGTCGTAGCCAACTTTGAGGTAGCTGTCTTCATTAAATTCCGTGGTAATATTGATGCCGGCACTGGTACTCGTCGTCGTGTTTAACTGCTCAACATTATCGACAAAACCGATACCCCGGCTACCGTTCATACTTCCGTACACCCGCATTTCGCCGCTCAGGAAATTCATACCGATGGTTCCCCCCAGGTAGACGTTACCCTGCCAGGCGTGGCCTACGTTGATGGTCTGGTAAATTTGCTGACCATCCGTAAAGGTGACGGAGTTACCGAAGGCATTATCGGTGTAAGTGGCACTAACGTTGGCATTAATACTGATGGCACGGAACTGGTCATTCCACCAGACAAACGAGTTCAGGCGGTGATTAACGGCGGGGGTCAATTCCGGGTTACCGATGCTCACCCGCCCACTGGCGCCGGGCTGGGCAATGGTCTGCAACTGGGAAATTGCCGGGGCCCGGGAACTGCTGTTGTAGCCTACGTTAAAGAATCCTTTTTTGGTCCGCAGCCGCAGCCGGGCGTAAGGC
>JAUIIF010000503.1 GCA_030431945.1 Bacteroidia bacterium
TACGGGGAGTGGGCTCGCACTCTGGTAAGTAGCGGGCGCGGGCGCAGGTGCCGGGTAAGCATTATAAGTAGCCGGGTTGGTCGTGGCGGCCGGCGCGGCGGAGCCGCGGCTTTCCAATTCCCGCATCGTGGCCGTCGGTGGTGCAGCTGCCCCTTCCACGACCTGACCAAAATTAGGATTATTAGTAATCATGGTTGGTGCCACCTGCTGGGGAGTGGAAGCAGCGGGTACGGGCGAAGTCTGGGGGGCCCGGTACCCTTCCGGGGTCCGGTAAGCTTGCGGTGCCGTAACGGGAGTTGTCGCAGCCCCGTAGGGTTGCGGGGCGGCCGTAGCCGTTGGCTGGTAGGGTTGCGGTGTCGGTACCGAAGACGGATTGTAGGGTTGTGGGGTCCCCGTCGTGGTCCCGTAAGCCGCCGGTGCTGCCGTGGCTTCCGGAACAGCCGGGCAATTACAATCCGTAGTCTTCAGTTGTGCGCCTACCTGAGCGATGTCGTTTGGTCCCAGGCCGTTCATCTCCCGGAACTTAGCGGAAGTGAAGCCGTACTTCAGGGCCAGGCTGGCCACCGTTTCCCCGGGCTGCACGATGTGAACATCTTCTCCGTAGACGGCGGCCTGTCCGCTCCGCGCCGTGGCAGTGCCGTAAGCCTGAGGCGTTGCCACGCCTTCGTTATAAGGGGTAGGCTGGGCTGCTCCGGGGTTGGAGTTGGCCACACTACCGGCATTGTAGCCTACGGTGGGGACGGTGGGGGCCATCGGTACCGCCGTAGGATTGGGGGCCGTAGTGGCGGCCACCGCAGCGGGCTGCGTGCTGGTTACGGCCAGTTGCTGGCCGGGGAAGAGCGTATTACTCGTCAGGCCATTCTTGGCCTTGATCGCATCGACCGTAGTGCCGTACTTACGGGAAAGGCCGAACAATGTTTCTCCCTTGGCGACCGTATGGGTAAGGGTGGTTACCGGTGGCGGCGTAACGGGGTTCTCCCGTGCATAAGCTACAGATTCCGGCTGGGGAGCCACGTAAGGTGCTGGCTGCGTGGGGGCCGGCTGCTGGCTGCCGTAAGTCGCCGGTGCCGTCGTTGGTGGAGCCGGATTCGGGTTGTTTGCCTGTGCCGTAGCCGCGGCACAGATACCGGAAAGCCAGTTGGTCACCGGAAGGCCGTTAACCTCCCGTGCGGCAATAACCCCGCCGGAAGTACTCACCCCGTCGCTGCCCAGGCGACGTTCGTAGACGCCCAGCTCCGGTACAATTTTGTAATCAATGACCGGATAGGAGGCACCGGGCTTCAGCTGACGAAAGAGGTAGCTGCCGGTGCAGGCGTTGTTTTCCCGCCCTTCAAAGTAAACCTTAGCCCCGTCGTTTTCGTAGGCGAGGTTCTCGCCGATAATTCCGTTCTGGGTATCAAACTGAAAGCCGCTGAGGGGTGAAGTATACGTGAAGGAAGCGCCCTGGCGCTGCAGCACTGCAGCCATCAGCACCGGCTGGATAATGTATTGATTACTGGTGGTTGGCAACAGTAAAAACACGCGGTCGACGCCGCCGTTTACCCGGTTGGCCAGCTCGAGGCTCAGGCGGGGATCACCACAATAGAGGTATCCCTGCGGCAGGTAATTCTGTACCGTCGTCCCTTCCGCCCCCGTTTCGAGGATTAAACGATCTCCTCCCGGGAAGGAAAAATGGTAAGCATAAAAGTCGATCCGTGGCTGATTCGCAATGGCCTGCTCGTACTTCACCCGGTCGCCACAAGCTCCGTCAAACAAGACGAATAGCTGTTCCGCCTGTAAGGAACTCACCGTCAGCAGTAAAGCGACGATAATGGTGCTGAGGTTTTTCATTTTCGGGACGTTTTGGTAGTAATAAGTTGGTTGGTATCAAAAAACGCGTTACTACAAATATAGCTATTTGTTATTTATAGTACGCGTATTCAACGCAGCAGAACGGTCAATGTTGTCGGACGGGCCGGGGCTTCACCGCTGGTTGTTTAAGCGGTAATCCGGCTTCCGGTACCGGTAAGCCCGGGCTGCGGATCGGGTAAAAAAGGAGGAAACGACGATTAAATCCAAACAAGTTATATTTGCCCCGAGCCAAATGGTTCGAAAAAAGAGCTTATGAGCATTCCGGCTATTCCGGGTTGTTGCTATGAAATAATATCGAACGTGAAATCATCATTAAGAAAGCGGAAGCCGCACCTTCCCCGGGTTGCAGCCGTCTCCGCACTATTCTTACTTACCGGAGCAGCCATTGTCTATTCTTTCATTGGTCTTGCCCCTCCGCCTCCGGCTCCGCAACTTACCGACACGGCCTTTCCGGTCATTGCCCCCACGCTGCGGTTTGGGGTAGCCCTGGATACCTTCGCTCACCGTACGGACACCATCCGGGAAGGCCAGACCCTGTCCGACATACTTCTTGCCCAGGGACTCGGCAACCAGGAGACCTTCGACGCCGCTAACGCCTTCAACGAACTACTGGACGTACGCAGCCTGCGGGCCGGACGGATTTATCACATCCTGGATGATCCGGATACCGCAGGACCTGATTACCTGACTTACCAGCCCTCCATTTTTGAATACGTCCGGTTAGATCTCCGCAACAACGAGCAGAGTGTACGCAACAGTCTGCCGGTGAAGACCGAAATTGCCCTCGCAGCGGGTAAGATCGAGTCTAACCTCTGGAATGCCATGACGGGTGCCGGGATGTCTTACGCCTTAACTGATCGTATGGAAGATGCCCTGCAGTGGTCCGTTGACTTCTACCACGTGCAACCCAATGATGCTTTCCAGCTTGTTTACGAAAAGCAGCTGGTAGAAGGTGAGGAGGCGGAGCCCGGAGCGGTAAAAGCCGCCCGTTACAGCAGTGGCGGAGAGGACATCTACGCTTTCTGGTACTGCAGCCCGGACTCTACTTACCAGGGCTATTTCGGGCTCAACGGCGAACCCATGAAATCGACCTTCCTGAAAGCTCCGGTCCGCTTCAGCCGCATCAGCAGTGCCTTTAACCTGCGTCGTTTCCACCCGATTCAAAAAAGGGTTAAGCCCCACCTGGGTACGGACTACGCAGCGCCTTACGGCACCCCGATTCTGTCCGTAGCCGACGGGGTCATCGTGGAGCGGGGCCGCCGCGGAGGAAACGGCAACTTCGTGAAAGTCCGCCATAACCAACAGTACACCACGCAGTACCTGCACATGCAGCGCTTTGCCGATGGCCATAAAGTCGGCAGCCGCGTGCGGCAGGGAGAAACCATTGGCTACGTCGGCAGCACCGGCCTGGCGACCGGCCCCCACGTCTGTTTCCGCTTCTGGAAGGATGGTCGGCAGATTGACCACACCAAATTGCGCTTCCCGCCGGCCAAAAACATGCCGGAGCATTTGCTGCCCGAATTCATGGCCCTGCGCGATGCCTACCTCGCACAGCTCAATCAGGTGGGTACACCTACCCAGGACACCGAGGCCCAGATTATTGAAGGGCAGCGGATTCAGGAAGAGCTGAAAAAGGTCAAGGAAGCGGAAGCAAAATAGTAGCGGGTAGTTTTTACGTCCTGACCATCAACTGGCAAACGGGCGCGGCCGCAGGTACCAACAAAAGACTAAGGAGCAAAGTACGCTCTCAACAACTCTTTTGGCACCTGCGGCCGCGCCCTTTTGTATCGGCAACTTTTCGTCCTCCGGCCTTGTTCTGTCCCGATAATTTATCCGCTATGAACACCTGGTTTACTGCCGACACCCACTTTGGCCACCACAACATCATCAAATACACCAACCGGCCCTTCAGCTCCGTTAGCGAAATGGACGAGACGCTGATTCAGCGCTGGAATGCCCGGGTGGCCCCCGACGACGAGGTCTATCACCTCGGGGACTTTGCCCTCAACGGCCCGGATCATTGCCGGGCCATCCTCACCCGC
>JAUIIF010000010.1 GCA_030431945.1 Bacteroidia bacterium
GTCAAAGGTCACAATCCGGCTATTGGTGATTTTGCCGAAATTGTAGTTGAGGTTAACTCCCGCAGCCAGGGTCTTGTAGCGGAAAGCCGTTGACCAGCTGAAGCGATACGTCCCCCCCGTACCTTTCAGGGTGTTGGAGGTACGGCCGAAATCTGCATTGTTCTCCTGCACGACAAGGTCATAGCCTACGTCATTGGTTGGCGCCAGCGAGAAGGCCATCCCGGCGTTCCAGATGTTTTGCTGCCGCTCCAGGTTCAGGCTGATCGGATTGCGCAAGGGAAAACCCAGAGCCAGGTAGCGCAAATTCCCCTGCCAGGTGTTGGCACTCCGCGTTTTGTCGGAGAGCTTGGCGGAACGGCCGTAGCCCCCTACCTCGAAACTGGTGGATTGCAGGCTCGCCAGGCTGGCCGGGTTCTGCAAATTCAGGTGAAAGCCATTCTGGTAAGTACTCTCCAGCCCACCCATTCCGGACTGCGCGGCAAAAGTGGGATCAACCGGGTTACCAAGGCCAAAACGGCTGAGCGGGCTGTTCAGCTTGGGCC
Organism: Bacteroidia bacterium; assembly: GCA_030431945.1. Lineage (GTDB taxonomy): Bacteria > Bacteroidota > Bacteroidia > Chitinophagales > Saprospiraceae > Neolewinella. The sequence goes on from JAUIIF010000010.1 coordinate 543, forward strand.
GAATGTCAACAAAGTCCGACACCTGACTATAGGCATCCTGACCGGGCAAACCGCACAGCAGCAGGAGCAGCAAAGGGAGCAGACTTGGTTTACGATTCGTTTTGAACATAATAAGACAGTATTTGATGGAGTCCGAACAGGACCAGATTGGGGGAAAACACAAAAGGAACACTAAGCTTTTCGGACAGCCAGCCGGCATCGCCACCGGTAATCAGCAGCTCAAGATTGGGATAAACGCTTTTTAAGCGCCGGTACAATCCTTCCACCTCGTACACCAGCCCCATCTGCCCTCCGTGACGGAGGGCCTGCAGGGTGGACCGACCTACCGAGCCAATGGTATCAGCCGGTTCGGCGAAGGGCAACCTCGCGGTAAAATGGTGCATGGCTTGCAGCCGCATCGTCAGCCCGGGGCTGATGTTGCCACCCTGGTAGACGGCCTGGCCGTCAATCAGGTCAAGCGTCATACAGGTACCGGCATCAACAATCAGCCTGGCGGGTTGATTCCCGGGCGCGGACGCTGGTGCAGGGAAAGTTGCAAAGGGCAGGCTTCCTGCCACCACTGCTATGCGGTCCTGCCCCAATGTTTCCATCGTCTCGTAGCGCGAAGTAAACGGGAGCGGAAGCTCAGCGTGCAACGCAACAACCTTACAGCCGTTCGTCTTCCAATTATCTGTCCACTTAGTGGGCGGCACATTTGCCACCGTGGAAAAGATTATGTTTTTCACCCCATGGTTGGTTACCAACTGGTCCGCCACCTCCCATTGCTGGTCAGAAAAGCGAACCACCGGCCCGATCAGTTCTCCGTCGTGGAAGACCGCAGCTTTAATTGCGGTATTGCCAATATCGATGGCGAGTTGATGCTCCGTGGTCGTACCCATCACATGAAAGTCGCCCATAAGACGTTCCCCGGGCAGCCGGAGGTTCTTAAGCAGGCGTTAAAAATTTGGATTAATGCTTAAAATGGCGAATTCCCGTTGTGACCATCGCCATGTTTCTTTCGTTACATGCGGCAATGGAGTCCTTATCCCGAATAGACCCTCCGGGCTGAACAACCGCAGTAACTCCGGCATCGTGCGCAATTTCAACACAATCACTGAAGGGGAAGAAGGCATCAGAGGCCATCACCGAGCCGGCAACTTCAAAACCGAAGGCTTTGGCTTTCGTAATTGCTTGTTTGAGGGCATCGACCCTGCTCGTCTGGCCGCAGCCCATGGAGATCATCTGATTATCGCGCACCAGCGCGATGGTATTGCTCTTCAAATGCTTCGCACATTTATTGGCGAAAACGAGATCCGTAACTTCCTGCGGAGTAGGCTCCCTTTCCGTTACAATGGTGAAGTCTTCCGCACCTTCGGATTTCAGATCGGTATCCTGCACCACCACCCCGTTCAACAGGGTTTTAAAACTCTTGGATTGCTGATCCAGGTGGTGATACTGCAGCAGAATACGCTTAGACTTTTTACTCAGCAGTTCCCGTGCAGCGTCCGTAAAGTCCGGAGCAATCAACACTTCGTAAAACAACTGATCGATTTCCTGCGCCGTGGCCAACTCTACCGGTTTATTCGTAATCAGAATACCCCCGAAAGCCGAGACCGGATCTGCAGCTAAGGCAGCCTTCCAGGCAGCTAATTGAGTAGGGCGCACCGCCATTCCACAAGCATTGGTGTGCTTGAGGATGGCAAAAGCCGGATCTCCGGACTCAAATTCACGCATGATGCCAACGGCTGCATCAATATCCACTAAGTTGTTATAGCTGATGTCCTTACCGTTAAGCTTCGTGAACATCCCTTCCATCCGACCAAAGAACGTAGCCTGTTGGTGAGGGTTTTCACCGTAGCGAAGGGGCGTAGCCCGCATTTCGCTCACCTTGAAGACCGGCAACCCACCATCTTCGTTGAAGTAGTTGAAGATCGCCGTATCGTAGTGGCTGCTCACCGCAAAAGCCCTCCGGGCCAGGTTCCGCCGGTCCTCCAGGCTGGTCACACCGTCTTTTTCGTTCAGAACGGCCTGCAGGGTGCTGTAGTCTTCACGACTGGGCACGATGACCACGTCCTGATAATTTTTCGCTGCGGCACGAATCAGGGCAATACCACCGATATCAATTTTCTCAATGATCAGGTCCTCCTCTTCCGTATTGGCCACCGTTTCCTCAAAAGGGTACAGGTCAACGATGATGAGGTCGATCTCCGGAATATCGTACTTGGAGAGCTGGCGAAGATGATCTTCTTCCCGGCGGGCCAGGATTCCTCCGTGGACCTTAGGGTGCAGCGTTTTCACCCGCCCATCCAGAATGGAAGGGTACCCCGTAAGATCTTCTACCGGGACAACCTTAATGCCGCGGTCACGAATGAAACTTTCCGTCCCCCCCGTGCTGTAGATGGTTACCCCTTGTTGATTCAGGGAATCAACGATGGGCCCGAGTCCATCTTTATGAAAAACGGAGATCAGTGCAGATTTGATTTTCCTATCGGTCATTTGGCCTTACGGTTTTGAGGGCGCGAAGATAGGCATTTAGTACGGTAGTGTTATAGTTACGCAGGCGTAAGGGGTAATTTGTAAATCCTGGGTGCCGCGGCTACGGGAGCAGCAAAGCTGCAGCGCACTGAGGCCGGCAGCAACATAAGTACCCGTAATATTACTGCCCTACACCACTCCCAGCACCCAGCCTTCGTGCTTCAGCACTTTTTTTCGGTCTGCTTTGGTCAGCTCTGCGGGCCCGGCCAACAGTGCCCGCAGGCGGCCGGCGCCTTGTTCAGCCTGCAACCATTTGATGTAGGCCCTCACCTGGGCCCGGTCCGCAATTTTATCGGGCTTCCCGGTCGGGAGCATGCTCGGATAAATTTCCGCATGCAGCGCGTAGGCTTTTTGCCGGGGCAGCTTGTCGGTAAAGGCCGTTTGCATAGGCCAGACAAAGTTGCTTTTACACAGCGCCTCGTCCCGGAAGCAAATGTCGTAAAGGCGGGGAATCCCCAACAAGGACTGGCTCCCCACACTGCCGCTGTAGGCAAGTTTCCACCCCGGCTGCATTTTGGGCAGCCGGGTTTCCACCAGCCGGCGTTCAGCTAAAACAGCACGCTTATTGCGTACCGGATAGGTAAAATCCTTTTTCGAACCGAGAAAGATGCCGCTCTGCCCTACGGGCACACCCCAAAACGGACCACTGCCCAACGAAATTCTCCGGTTCAGCTCGGCCCCCACCGTAAACCGGTTGTTGGTGTTATCCTCATCGTCCAGAATAAGACGGTCCAGCAATTTCCAAATACTTTTCCAGGCAGGTTTCTTCTTCCGCTTCAGGGCCTTGCCCAGCCCTTTGGGGTAGCCGAAGCAGAAGTCCCACCCCACCAGTACGCGCATTTCCTGCTGCAGCAGTCGCTGCAACTTCTGTTTAACGTAGTCGATACAAGCGTGGCGGGTTCTGAAGTAGCGCGTGTACACACGGCCGTTAGCCGCCCCCTCCCCTACCCAAATAGCGTTACGGGAAGGACGTACCGGGCTCGGCTTGTTACGGGAACTCCAGTCTACGGCAATGAAATAATCAAAATCAGGCAAAGTCTTCGTTTTCGCCCGCCGAAGGTACTCTGCGTTAACTCAAGGTAAAGAGAAAGTAAGGTTAAGTTTGCGTGTTTAAACGCCCGCCTAAGCGGTTACACCGTACAATGCTTCTTTTTTTGCGGCAATTTCTTTTGAGGTCAGGTACTCATTATAATCCAGCAGGCTATCAATCATTCCCGCCGGAGCAATCTCGATGATGCGATTGGTCGATGTTTCCACGAGTTTGTGGTCATGACTGCTCATGATGAAATTGCCTTTGAATTCTACCAGGGCGTTGTTCAGGGCGGTGATTGATTCGAGATCGAGGTGGTTGGTGGGTTCGTCCAGCAGGAGGAAGTTAGGCGAGTTCAGCATCATCTTACTGAGCATACAACGAACCTTCTCTCCTCCCGAGAGTACGCTGGAGTCTTTATGAACTTCCTCTCCCGCAAACAGCATCCGCCCCAGGAAGCCCCGGATGAACTGCTCATCCTTGTTTTGTGAATATTGCCGTAACCACTCGACGAGGTCCAGGCCGTCAGCGGCCTGAAAATATTCGCCGTTTTCGTTGGGCAGGTGCTGGGTGGAAATTGTTTGTCCCCATTCGATTTCACCGGAATCGGGTTCCAGCTCACCGGCCAGGATTTCGTAGAAGGCCGTCAGGGCCGTTGCTTCGTTGGCCAACAGGGCAATCTTATCCCCGCCGTTCATGGTAAAGGAAACGTCCTTGAATAACACGGTACCGTCGGGCGAGGTCTTACTCAGGCCGGTCACCTTCAGTATCTGGTCTCCGGGCATCCGTTCCGGCTGGAAAGCGATGAAGGGGTACTTACGGGAGCTGGGCTGTATTTCCTCGATGTTCAGCTTCTCCAGCGCTTTTTTCCGGCTGGTCGCCTGTTTCGACTTGGAAGCGTTGGCGGAGAAGCGTTGGATAAACTCCAGCATTTCTGCCCGCTTCTGCTCCATTTTCTTATTCTTGTTTGCCCGTTGCTGCAGGGCCAGTTGGCTGGATTCATACCAGAAAGTATAGTTACCGGTATAAATATTGGCCTTCTGGCGGTCAATGTCGACGATGTGGGTACAAACCATGTCGAGGAAGTACCGGTCGTGGCTCACGATGATGATCGTATTGGGGAAATCCGCCAGAAAGTCGGCCAGCCAGTGTACGGTAGGCGCATCCAGGTCGTTCGTCGGCTCATCAAGCAGCAGCATATCCGGGTTACCGAACAAGGCCTGGGCCAGCAGCACCTTTACTTTTTCCGGACCACTGATCTCCGCCATCATCTTGTAATGCAGGTCTTCCTTGATCCCCATATTGGAGAGCAATTCGGCGGCATCAGAGTCTGCCGTCCAGCCCCCCATTTCGCCGTACTGATTTTCCAGCTCTGCTGCCCGCATGCCGTCGGCTTCGGTAGCCTCGGGGTTCATGTAAATGGCATTCTTCTCCTGCTCCATGGCGTAAAGAAGCTCATGCCCCATCTTCACGGTATCCAAAACCGTATGCTCCTCAAAGCCGAAGTGGTTCTGGCTGAGCACCGCCATCCGGTTTCCTTTCTCCAGGCTGACACTACCACGCGTGGCATCCAATTCTCCGGCAATAACCTTCAGAAAGGTAGATTTTCCGGCACCATTTGCTCCGATGATGCCGTAGCAGTTACCGTGCGTGAACTGCAGGTTTACCTCATTGAAGAGAACCCGTTTACCAAATTGTACCGTAAGGTCGTTTACCGTCAACATAAATCGGAGCGTTTAGAAGCCGCAAAATTACGTCTTTTTCAGTTGCCGCGAAAGTTCACGGGCGGAACGCTTTTCAGTTATGTCTCCAGCTGGTTATTTGGGGGCGGGGCCGCAGGTGCAAAAGGAGGGTATGGGGCAAAGACCGGTGACCGGCATCTGCTCTTTACCAACCTTTCTTTGCACCGGCGTCCGCGCCCCCCTTTTTGCGGTAAGCCACTACCAGTGGTAGCATAAAAATACCCCTTACCCGTCTGGTGAAGACCGGTAAGGGGTAGGTAAATCGTCCTGGCGGACGTTGGGTTTAATCGATAATCACGCGGTGGGTTTCCGTCCGGCTACCAACCGTCATGCGGAGGAAGTAGACGCCCGCGGCAACGTGGTCCGTGTGCAGGTTCAGCACGCCGGTATTCGGCGCCAGGTAATGCGGTGGTGCCACCATATTACCACGAACATCATACAGCTGAACACTGACACTGCCTTCGGAGCTGGCCTCCTCGGTCATCTCCACGTGAATCATGCCGTTACGGGCCGGATTCGGGAAGATGCGGCCCAGGGAACTAACGGCTCCGGCCAGTTGCAGCTCTACGACGTTGGAGAGCATATCACCGTAAACGGGGTCGAGCATCCGCACGCGGTAGAAGGTGCGGCCCGCCAGCGGGCTGACGTCTTCCTGGCGGTACATTGCCATATCGGTTCCGGAGACAAAGGCCGGCGTCACTACTTCAGCGACGGGGACAAAATCCACCCCATCGGTAGACCGCTCCAGCGAGAATGCGTAGTCAGAACCATCAAACGGTACCTGCCACTCAATTTCCACCTCCCGCATCTGCAGGTTATTGATGGCCCCCTGAGCCGTCAGGTTGCCGCCACAACGATTGGGGTTATTGACGACGGACACGTTGAACACACGGGTACTGGTACAACCATTAGCCGTGACGGTAAGCGTGGCGCTGAAAGAGCCGAAAGTCTGCCACATGGTGGAGACAGTCGCTCCCGTGGCGCTTTCGACCGTAGAGGAGCCGGTAAAGTTCCAGGAAATAACTGCGCCACTTCCTGGGTTTACGGCCTGGAAAATGGCTTCTTCGCCAACACAGACAACACTTGGGCCACTGATTTCAGCAACGGCGTCGTCTCCTACCTCAATGGTAAGGGTATTGCTTTCAATCCAGTTACAATTGTCACGACGAACACAACGGGTGAAGTAAGTCGTTTCGTAAATCGGGCCGGGGGCGTAGTTTGGGGTGTTTGAATTAGGTACTGCCTGCCAGAAAGTAATGTCCTGGTTAGGGTTCACCGTATTGTACATCCACAGGTAAGAGATTTCGCCTACTCCGCCGGTAGCCGGGGCAATTTCCATCAGGGGCTGTGGTACGTTGCCCGGACCACAAATTTCCTGGCTCTCGGCAATGGTACCCGGATTAACGATATTGGCGATACAGGGAACGATGAATCCGGCATCGATGGTAAAGTCCATCTCGTCCGGACCTACGGTATAAAACCCGGTCATCATCATGCCACCACTGATGTCGCTATCCGTTTCATCATTTCCGGAATTACCCACGGTGGGGACAAATCCATCCGGCGCGTCAAAAGTCATTTTGTAGGTACCCGGCGGAACGGAGAACATGTACATGCCCGTTTCGTCGGTGAAGGCCATGTCCATGTACGTGCCATCCTGGCTGGTCACCGTTACTTTCACCCCTTCGATTCCGGGCTCTCCCGGGTCTTGCTGGCCGTTGGCGTTGGTATCCTGCCAGACGAAGTCCCCTAGTTTAGCCGGGCAATCATCAATAAGCACGAACTGGGTTACCAGTTCGGGAATACAGATTTCCAGTCCATCTTCACCAATCGGCGGATCGGGAATGAAGGCCGCTGTAATATCATATAACCCGGCGGGTAATGACATCGGGTCAATTTCCGTAACGGTTTCACCATTGATCGTAAAGACGACTTCACCGGGAATTTCGACGCCGTTCAGGCGGCCGAAACCATCCAGCAAAACGGCCGCATCAAAACGGCAAAGTTCTTCCGGAGGTAATTCCCGGTAGCGTACTTCCGGGTAAAAACACTGGTTGGCAATTTCGAGCTCAAAGGCACCATTGGAAACCAGGGAGCGGTACTGGAAGCTATCTACCAGGCGGAATTCGATGCTGTAAATAGACATGGTGGGATCGTCGGGATCCGGTGTTTCCGTTAGTACCGTTCCGAGCGGCACGGGTACGGGCAGCAGCGGTGGCTCTACGTTATCCAGCAGGAACATGTTCTCCCGCTCAATGATGGTCCAGGTTTGCCCGCGATTGGCACGTACTTCTATTTCTTCCGTAAACTGGCCGTCCAGATCGGTGGTATTGTTGTTAAGGCAGTTACAGGGGTCAGCGATACCTCCGCCCGGTTGCGCAAAGAAACCGGCATCAACGGTCATATTGTATTCCCCCGGGGCCAGCGTGTACTGTTGGGTCATGCCATCCATAGCAGGGTCAGCATCGTTGTCCGTAGTATCATCACCGACGTTGAACAGGGTGCGTACGCCACCGGGAGGAACGATGAAGAGGATGGAATAGGTCCCTGGTTCAAGTCCGAGGAAAGCATAATTGCCATTCTCATCCGTCCGCATAGAGTCAATGATGACCCCCGCAGCATTTTTCAGGTAGACCGGATAGTCCTCAATTCCCGGCTCACCTGGGTCCTGTTGGCCGTTGGCATTAAAATCTTCCCAGACGAAGTCTCCGATGCCGGACAATTGCCGGAGGGTACGGGTGCAGGTAGTGGTACAGCCGCTGAAGTCGGTTACCGTCACGGAGTAGGTACCTGGTGTAAGGCCAGTAATAGCAGGAGTGGTAGCTCCCGTACTCCAAACGTAGGTATAGGGTTGGGTGCCGCCGTCAACATTTACGGTCAGGGCACCGTTGGTGCCATCGGTAGATTCCTGGTCAACGACTACTTCACAAGTCAGTTCGGGCAGTTCGTCCAGCACGATGCCGCTGGTCACATCCGTACAACCATTTGCATCCGTTACCGTAACACTGTAGTTACCGGCCGGAATATCATCAATTTCATTGCCTGTAGCACCATTGCTCCACAGGTAAGTATACGGGCCGGTTCCTCCTGCGGGGAAGACCGTAATGGAACCGGAGTTCGTACCGCCACAGACGATGTCCGGGTTCGTGATAGACAAGGAAATCTCATCGGGTTCCGTAACCGTGAAGCTGGCGATGCCCGTACATTCGTTAGCGTCCGTAACGGTTACGGTGTAATCTCCTGCCGGTACGTTCGTCAAATCTTCGTTCAGGCTGCCGTTGCTCCATACGTAAGCGTAGGTTCCGGAGCCTCCGGATACTTCCAAATCCACACCACCGGTGCTTGCGCCAAAGCAATCAACGGGGATAACGGTGCCTAACACGGTAAGCGGACTGACGGTGCCTACGGTGTAGGTCTGGACGAGCACACAGTTATTGGCATCCGTAATGGTTACGGTATAGTTACCGGCAGTGAGGCCGGAAATGTCTTCCGTAACGGCACCGTTACTCCACGCAAAGGTGTAAGCCGGGGTTCCGCGCTCTGCCGTCAGGTTGATGGCTCCGGTAGCTTCTCCCTGGCAGGCAACCGGGGTAATCTGGGCAAAACCGTTCAGGGCCAGTGGTTCTCCGATGGTCACGGTGATGCTTTCCGTACAGCCGTTTGCATCAGTAACGATCAGCGTATACGTTCCGGCGACCAGGCCACTCAGGTCTTCCGTAGCGGCGCCGTTGCTCCAGGCAAAAGTGTAGGGCTGGGTGCCTCCGGAAGTAGTAACGTCAATTGCGCCGTCATTGCCACCGCCACAACTTACGTTGGTGGGAACGGCATTAAGAAGGAGGTCCGTTGGTTCGGTAATCGTAAAGCTCGTGGAGGCAATACATTCGTTACCATCCGTAACGGTAACACTGTAGGTTCCCGCGGACAATCCCGCCAGATCTTCCGAGGTCGCTCCCGTATTCCAGCGGTAAATGTAGCTGGGGGATCCTCCCAATACGGTCAGGTCAATGGCTCCGTCACTGCCCCCGAAGCAATCCACGTTATTTGTTTGTCCCGTCAGCATTATGGCCGTAGGCTCCGTTACCGGATAAGCGGCAACCAAATTACAGCCTGCAGCATCGGTTACCGTAACGGTATAGCTGCCTGCACTGAGGTTGTTACGGATACGTCCGGTAGGGCCATCGGCCCAGACGTAGGTGTACCCGGGAGTACCTCCGGAGGCCGTAAGAACAATGCTTCCTGAAGCCTCTCCGTTACACGCCACGTTAGTGATTCTTTCCTCTACCTCCAGGGCGGCTGGTTCCGTAATCTGAATGGTTGTGTTGTCCGTACAGCCGTTGGCGTCCGTAACGGTTACGCTGTAACTGCCGGCTCCGAGGCCCGTGCGGTCTTCGGAGGTAGCTCCATCATTCCAGAGGAAAGTGTAAGCGGGGGTTCCTCCTGTGACTTCGACGTCAATACTTCCGTTCATTTCTCCGGCACAGCGCACGTTCGTCGGCACGGCAGTCAGCACCAAAGGTGCAGGAGCGCCAACCTGTACGGCGCCACTGACTTTACAGCCGTTCGCTTCGGTTACGGTCACGCCGTAGACACCCGGGGCCAGGTCGGTAATCGTGGACGTTGTTTCTCCGTTAGACCACAGGTAGGTATAAGGCTGGTCTCCACCACTTGCCGTGGCCGTAGCGGTACCATCTTCGGTATCCGCACAGCTCGCCGGCGTACTCGTCAGGTTGACACTCAGGTCAATCACGCGAACCGTAGCAGTTGCAGTCCCCGTACACCCGTTGGCGTCTGTTGCCGTAACCGTGTAAGTACCGGCCCCTACTCCGGTGATGGTCGGGGTCATAACCCCGGTGCTCCATTCGTAGGTATACTGGCTGACCGGACCTGAAACCGGTTGCGCAGAGAGACTGCCGGTCGTGCCTGCTCCACAGAGCAAAAGATCACCGACGATTGCTACCGCAACGGGGTCAGATTCGGTAATTACGTACGTATCCACGAGGGTACATTCATTGGCGTCCGTCACCGTGACCGAATAGGTCCCCGGGCCGAGCGGGCCAACCCCCTGGCCGGTGAAATTACCCGGTGCCCAGTTGTAAGAATAAGGAGGGGTTCCTCCACTCGGCGCAATGCGAATGAAGGCATCAACTACCCCGGGACAGACCGTAGCGTCGCCGAAAATTTCCCCGGTAATTGCCGTTGGTTCCATGATCTGGGTACTCGCCGTGGCAGTACAGCCACGATTATCCGTAAGGGTAACCTGATAAACACCTGGCGCTAAACCAGTAATGGTTTGCCCGGACTGGCCCGTTGACCAGAGGTAAGTGTACGGCGCAGTGCCTCCCGTTGGGTTGGCGGTAATGGCCCCGTCATCGGCGCCCGCACACTGCGCATCTACGTCGACGAGGGTGACCGTCGGAGGGTTCTCACTTATGGAGGTACAAGCTACGTACCCACAAAGATTAGCATCCACAACGGTTACACAATAGTCCCCTGCCGGGACGGTGACCCCCCGCGTATTGGCTCCGGTTGACCAGTTGTAGGTATACGGGACTACCCCACCCTCCGGCTCTGCGGCAATAATGTACGGACCGACACATTGGTCCGGATCCGTGATGGTGGCCGTAACCCGGGTAGGCTCGCTCAACGTTACCTGATCCTGACCGGTCAAACCATTGGCATCGGTAACGGTCACGCTGTAGGTCCCCGCATTAAGATTGGTAATGGTGGCCGTTGTACCTCCGTTACTCCATAAATAAGCAAAAGGAGATGTCCCGTTCGACACCGTTGCCGTGGCCGTTCCGTTTGACAATCCGAAACAGGGAATATCCGTTCCCGTAACGTTGACGTTTAATTGTCCTAAGAGCGAACCCGACAAAAGGAGTAGCAAAGAGAACAGGCCACCCCTGAAAGGCAGCGAATTTTGTAGATGTGTGAACATATTTGGAATTATGATGGATGAAGCTAGATGTGGGTGTAAACGTGTTGTTCTTTCATTACTAAGTGCAGGTAGCTCAAATCGGTTTATAGTAGCCACTCCTACAAATACAAGCAAGGCAAACTCACCACTTCCTGAACGAAAGCGGCCGTTTACTGCTTAAAAACCATTACTACGTAAATATCCTCTCTACTCTTTTTCCGGACTACCCAAAGGTAATTCCTAGCACAAGATAACCAATACCTGTTGTTTTACCCAAATCTTCTTTCCCAAAGATATGTTCGCACTTGTCCTAAAAAAGAACGGGTCACATCCAGCTTCTTGGCTGGATATGACCCGTTTGACAAATCGTAATCTCATGAAAATATTGCGAAAAAGGTGAGCCAAAGGCCCGTAATCTCTTTATTAGTGGTCAAAACAAGGGGAGAAAACTTAGGGTAGTAAGTCGGCCTTTCCATTTGTCCGGGCCGACTTACTACCTTCGGCGAATCTCTGTGTATTTCCAAAATCCGACGCATTCGCCGGGTTTTGCTTTCGTTTGACAATACAATTATCGGGCCTTCATCACCTTTTTCGAAAGACACATTCGCCTAATTGTGATGAAAATAAATTGCATTTAATCTCACAAAAATCTGTAAAACAGTGCGTTATAATAATTTTTTGTGAACAAAATACATTTATTTTCCGCCCCCCTGCCCTAAAAGAAAATCGGTAGAAGGTGAAAAAAAGATGTAAAGACCTGAAATAAGTATGCAACATCTCCGGTTTTTCGACAATTTTTCCGGCCCTTCGCTTTTAAAATGGGTTGGCGTAGCGTTCATCCGTCAACAGCGATTCATCCGTTAGGGTGTGCAGAAAAGCTATAAGGGCTTCCTTTTCTGCCGCCGTCATCGTAAACCCCGTGATGTTAGGGTCTTCGTTTTCCACTCCATGCCCTCCGGAAGCGTAGTGCTCCAGCACTTCCTCCAGGGTGGCAAAACGCCCGTCGTGCATATAAGGAGCGGTCAGGGCGATATTCCGTAAGGTTGGTGTCCGGAACTTTCCGTTATCCAGCCGGGAACCGCTGACGGCACCGAAGCCCTTATCCATAAAGTCATCCAGGTTAGCGACATCGTCGAGCCCGTTATTCTTAAACTTGTTGTCCCCGAACGAGGGCTTATTATGGCAGTGCCCGCACCCCGGGTGGTTCGCGCCGACGGGTACGTTTTCGATAAAGAACAGACTGTCCGCGCCAAACTGCTCTTCCTCGGTAAAGAACTCCGTATTCCGGTAGACGACCCGGTCGAAATGACTGTCCCCCGAAATAATTGTCCGCTCAAACTGGGCAATGGCTTTTACCGCCAGTTCCCGGGATATTTCACTGGTCCTGCCAATTCCGAAAGCAGCACGAAACCGCCGGGGATAATCACGGCTACGTCGCAGCCGCTGCAGCACACGCTCCCAGTCTTCGTCCATTTCCAGCATGTTTTCTACCGGGTGAATGGCCTGTTCCCAAAGCTGGGGAGCAGCGCCATCCCAGTTAAAGCCGTTAGGATTGAAGGCAAGATTAACAATAGACATAGCGCTGCGGGTTCCTTCCCGCCCGTCTACGCCGATAGCCAGTGCCCGCCCATCCGTAAATGCCAGTTCCTGCCGGTGACAATCCGCACAGGCAATGGCACTGTCGCGGCCCATTATTTTATCGTAAAAGAGCCGCCGCCCCAGCTCAATGCCCTCTTCCGTCAGTGGGTTCGTCTCGTCAAGGATCGGACGTGGCATAAAATCAGGCACCTCCAGGGTAAATGCCGTTGGAGTTGCCGGCCCGGTAATTGGAAGGTCCGGGACATCAACCGGGCAAGCCGGACAAACCACGGGCGGATCAGGATCACAGCTGGCAGCCGTAAACAAGACAAAAAGCGCAGTAATGGTCAGCAGGCGAAGCACCATGGTTTTCCTTTAGTGAAGCGATAAACGGCCCGGAGGGCCGTAGGCAGGATTATTAACAAAGGATGTATCCGTAAGGGTTTGCAAAAAGGCGACTAAAGCCGCCTCCTGGTCCGGCGAAAGACCAAGCGGAAAAATATTAGGGCTCCGGTTTTCCGCGTACTTCCCCCCCGAGTTGTAGTGGGCAACCACTTCCTGCAGGGTTGTCATCCGGCCATCGTGCATGTACGGCCCGGTCAGGGCAACGTTACGCAGGCTGGGGGTCCGGCGTTTGGGCTTCGTCCAGGCCATTGTTGAAAAATCGCTGGTTGGTAAAATGAGGTGGGGTATGACAATGAGCACATTCCCCCGTCGGTAGGTTGGCAAAAGGTCCGGGATCGCTGTCGTCCGCCCGGTCAAAAAAAATGGCGTGGCCCAGTTCCTCCTGTTCCGTAAAAACCGCCAGCCCCGCCTGCACCTGGTCGTACTTGGCACTGCCGGAAATCAGGGAACGCTGAAACTGGGCCAGGGCCATTCCTACGTGGTCGGGCGTCAACTCGGCGGGCGTGGTGAGGCCAAAGGCCCGCTGAAAGCGGGGCCAGTAATCCGGGTGCCGGCGCAGTCGTTGTACCAACCGCGGCCAGCTTCCGCCCATTTCGGCCGGGTCTGCCACCGGGTGCAGGGCCTGGGTCTCTAAGTCGTCGGCCCGGCCATCCCAGAAGAGGGTCTGGTGCAGGTAACCGACGTTGGTCAGGCCCGGCGCATTGCGCCGGCCGGTCCGCCCATTGATCCCCGTACTTACCGCCTGACCATCCGTGAAGGCCCGTTCCGGCAGGTGGCAGGTAGCGCAGCTGATGGTAGAATCCGCAGAAAGTACCGGGTCGTAAAACAACCTGCGCCCCAGGGCTAAGCCTGCTGCCGTCGTCGGGTTCCCTTCCGGATACAGGATGCCGGCAAAGGCCTCCGGCTCCGCCATGCTCAGCACTGCCGGTCCGCCCGGCTCACAGGCCAGCAGGCATAAAAAAACAACCGGTAGTAAGTAGCGGGTCATATTCAGTAGCGTTGGCCGGCAGCTGCAGCATTGTTTTCCCGGGGCTCAGCCCCTGCTCATCTCCCCGTTTAGCGGAGGTCCAGCTTGAATTGACCGACTAACCGCTCCCATATCGCCTGACCGATCGCCTGGTTACCACCGTGTACGCGTTGCTGGTTGACGTCACTGATGTCAAATGTCTCGGTCTCACTGGCCAGCGCCTTCAGCACGTCCGCTACGATGGTTAGGCGGGGGTCGTTCTCACCGTCAATGGTAATGTTGCCGGTCAACGAAATGGTGGCATAAAGCGCGTCACTGCCCAGGTGATAAGATAGCCCTGTATCAAACGTACCGTCATTTTCCAGGTCGGCATTCGCCTCTATTTTAGCAAATACGTACCGCGTACCGGGGCCCCAGAATTCATTCTCATTCAGGATGTAGTCGGCAGCAAAATTATTGGGGTCCAGCGCGTTTAGCGCTGGCTTTACCCCCAGGCCAAAGCGCAAGCCGACGTAATCTCCTGCGGGGACGTTGTAGGTACGCGTCACCGTAGCCGCATCCGTAGCCGACCCGTAGCGGATGAGTTCAAGTTCGGAAAGTGGTACCGTACTGCCGTCTGCCGCCAGTAGGGTCAGGTCAGAAACGTAATACTGAAACAAGGTGGTTTTCAGTTGGGCACCCGTTGGGTAAGCGTACGTTCCACTCTGAATGGCCAGGTCGGTTCCGGCATAGGTAGCCACGAAATCAATCGAAGTGGCCACGGTGTCGGGGCTTACGACATCATCGTCGTCCAGACAGGCAACAAAAAGCAAAGGAAACAGCAGGGCAAATAAGCTTAAAAATTTCATGGTGTAGGATTGGGCGCGGCCGCAGGTGCCGAGCGGGTTTAAAATAATAAGCAGGCTAAGTGCCCCTGACGAACAGGTAACTGACCAGCAGCATCGCCCAAGAAGGGGAATTTGCCAGCCTCCCCGGGGGGGTACCCCCGGATAACTATTGAACATTATTTCTGGCGGTGCAGATGTAACCAAAATTGGAATTTGTTGCTGGGGCGACCAATAAGTGGCCGGGAATGATTTATATCATTGCCCCTGCGCCGGATTCCGGCGCCGGCCGGCCCTCTTCTACCTGGTTTGCACCTGCGGCCGCGCCCGGAACTGCCGGTAAAATGGTGGGGCGGCGGTGGGTGAACGATGGGCCCCTCAGAACCACGTACGCAATCGCAAAACCTGGCGGGGGGCCTGCAGCTTAAAAATAAAGCTGACCTCCTCAAACCGCGGCAGCCGGAGCCTGCTTTTCAGTTCTCCGCTAAAGGCCCAGGGTTCTGCCGGCAACCCCAGCCAGTTGGTATCAAACTCCCCGTTGTCGTTAATGTCGTGAAAAATGCCCAGGGCGTAATCTTCCCCTGGCAGGAGGTCGGGGATCTCAATAACTGCCCGCCCGGCCTCATCGACCTTTACGGCCACCAACCGCGCCTTTTCCCGGTCCAGGAAATCATCTGCTGACTGATAGACGCCAATCCAGATAGTACCGTAAGGTTTACGCACGTTATCAAGTACAAAAAAAAGGCTGGCGGGGCCGGGCTCCACCGGCTCCGGGCCACTAGCCCGATGGCTCCCCGCCCCACCCGGGACGAGAACCGACAACAACAGCAGCAGTAGCAAGTAACGCATCATCAGGGTAAAAACGAATAATTCAGGAAAATGGATGCATCAGGCTGCTGGTATAATTGTCCGGAGCCGACGGTTAATCATCTAGTTCATGAGCAGGCCGGCCGGCTGCAGTGCCTGCTCAACCTTTCTTCCTGGCGATTAAATTGCGTCAGAGTGGTACGGCAATATCGTTAGTCATCGTGGTTCCTGCGTCCGGTAAAAAGCCTCGCCGGGACGAAGGCGTTGCCTACGTTTTTGCCCGGTCAGGAACTGCGCCGACTGCACGCTGCACCACTCCGGATATAATGAAAGCAGCCCCCTCCGGGAAGGAGAAGGCCGCATCAGTAATTCACTTGGATAAAGGGGAAAATTCTTATTTCACGATGCCATAACGGACAATGCGATCAGGGGCATTCGGGTAAAATCCTTCCAGAGAAACGGCACCGTTTGCCTGACCGATGACTTTCTGGAAGTCGGCAATACTTTTTACGGAGCGTTCATCCACCTTGGTAATGACAAACCCTGGTCGAATACGCGTTTGCTCGGAGAGGAGGCCATTGTTCAGGTCGGCTACGGTAACGCCACCAGCAACCTGGTACTTTTCTGCGGTAGCCTTATCGAGGTCAACAAACTCGGCTCCGAGTTCACTGACGGATTCCGGGGCGGGCTCCGGGCGTACCACCTCCGTAGTTCCGTTGGCATTACGCAATTTGGCCGAAGCGGTGCGGGCTTTGCCGTCGCGCTCAAACTCAATTGTTACCACGTCTCCCGGACGGTGGCGACCGAGCTGTTCCAGCAGTTCACTGTTACGCAGGGTTACTACGCCGTCTACGCCGGTAATTACGTCACCTTCCCGTAACCCGGCTTCTTCGGCAGCACTGTTCTCCGTTACTTCGGATACGAGTACACCATTGTCGCGTTGCAGGCCTTGCTCTTCAGCGCGCGCAGTGTTCAGTTCCATGATCCGGGCGCCGAGCAGGCCGCGCTGAACGACACCGAACTCACGGAGGTCCGTAACCACTTTCTTGACGATGGCGGATGGAACCGCAAAACTGTAGCCGGCAAACACGCCGGTGGGGCTGCTGATCGCCGTATTGATGCCCACGAGGTCGCCGTTAATGTCGACCAGTGCGCCACCACTGTTACCGGGGTTTACCACCGCATCCGTTTGGATGAAAGACTCGATGGCGAGCTCGCCTCCGGTGCGGCGGACGATGTCAATGCTACGTCCTTTGGCGGACACGATGCCGGCCGTGACGGTACTCGTCAGGCTGAAGGGGTTGCCGACGGCAACCACCCACTCTCCGATTTTCAGCTTATCGCTGTCGGCAAATTGCACCGTCGGCAGGTTGGTTTCTTTGATCTTGATCAGGGCGATGTCCGTAGTCGGGTCCGTACCGATAACTTCGGCATCGTAGGTACGCTGATCGTTGAGTACTACCTGCAGGTCTTCCGCACCGTCCACCACGTGGTTGTTGGTGGCGATGTAGCCATCGGCGCTGATGATTACGCCGGAGCCACTACCCTGCTGCAGGGGCATTTCGCCTCCCGGGCCACCCTGACCGAAGTCGGGGTTACCAAACAGATCGCGCAAGGATTCCGGAATTTGGTTCAGACCAGGGCCCTGGCCGCCAAAACCCTGCGCCTGCTTACTGGCCTTAATGTGAACCACCGCCGGCAATGCCTTATCCGCCGCAGTAGCAAACCCTGCCGAAGGAGCAGGGTTAACGTTTACGGTATTACTTGGCTCCGCAAAATTAGCGAAGTTAGAGGCAGGTGTAGCTGCTACTTCAACGTACTTCACCTGTTCGTTAAGGCCCAGGTACTGGGCGCCGCCCAGGGCAGCAAGGCCACCGACAACCGCAGCCAAAAGGATGAATAGGAAGTTTTTCATTGATTGATTTACTTTTTGTTTTCTTGGAACGGTGCACTACCGTCTAAAACGTATGTAGTAGACTCTTTTTACGGCCATTTGGTTGGCTCCATTAACCATCGTTAACATAACTTAACGGCAATGCACCTCACGGAGGTAGAAATCGTACTTCTCGTAAAAGGTTTAGCCGTGGCTGGCCTATTATTACCTTACCGGCCACCATTACCTCCCTGAGGCAGTACCTTCAATTCCCGCCCATGCGTTTTCTCCTGATTTTCACCCTGCTCAGCTGGCACCTTAACCTTAGTGGCCAGCAAACAGCCGCCTCCGATTACGATGACCGACCTTATTTTCAGCAGGAAGTGGGTTACCTGATCAAAGCAACGCTGGATGATCAGGCGCACACACTGCACGCCCTGCTTGAACTACGGTACACCAACAATGCGCCGGATACCCTGCGGGAACTGCGCCTGCATTGCTGGCCACGTGCCTTCAGTACGGACGGGACGGCCTACGCCAGGCAGGCCCTCCGCAACGGAGACACGCGCTTCCATTTTTCTTCCCCATCCGAACGGGGCACCATGGATAGTCTCCATTTCAGGGTGGACGGTGTTACTGCCCAGCACCTTTTTGCGGAGGAAGCACCGGACATAGTTATTGTCTCCCTCCCTACCCCGATGCTTCCCGGGCAGACGATTGAGCTAAAGACCCCCTTCCGGGTAAAGATCCCCGCCAGCTTCTCGCGCCTGGGGCGGGTGGGCCAGTCTTACCAGATCACGCAGTGGTACCCCAAGCCGGCCGTTTATGACCGGGAGGGATGGCACGAAATGCCGTACCTGGATCAGGGAGAGTTTTACGGCGAATTCGGTGATTTCAGCGTACAGATCACCCTGCCCGAAAACTACGTGGTCGCGGCTACGGGTACCCTGAACGAAGCCGGCGAAAAAACGTGGCTGCTGAAAAAGGCGGCTGCGGACCGGGAGCGGCTGCAGACCAGTAAGAGCCTCCGGCAAGGCTACGTGTACGAAGCCTTTCCTCCTTCAGCTGAAAAAACCAAAACCCTTACGTATTCGGCCAGTAAAGTTCACGATTTCGCCTGGTTTGCGGACAAGCGCTTTCAGGTGCTCCACGATACGCTACAGCTGCCGGGGCGAGCAGCTGCCGTTGACGTCTGGGCCATGTTTACGGAAACGGATGCCAGCTTATGGACCAAAGCAACAGACTACCTGAAAAGGGCTACGCGATTTTACAGCAGACAGGTCGGTAACTATCCGTATCCCCAGGTTACGGGAGTGCAGTCCGCACTCAGTGCGGGTGGGGGTATGGAGTACCCGATGATCACCGTTATTGGGATGTCTTCTTCCGCCAAAGACCTGGACCAGGTTCTGGCCCACGAAGTGGGGCACAACTGGTTTTACGGCATTCTCGGCAGCAACGAGCGGGACCACGCCTGGCTGGACGAAGGCGTCAACAGCTTTTACGAGCGCCGTTACCTGGCCAGGTACTGGCCCGACGCGCCGGCAGGCATCAACTTTTTGGGTCAATACGTCGATTACAACCGGCTGGGATATCATTACCTGGCCCGGTTAGGGCGGGAGCAAGCGCCCGATACGCCTTCAGACAGTCTCTCCCGGCTCAATTACCTTGTCGGGGCCTACAGCAAACCGGCACTGGCGCTGCAGGAGCTGGAAGCCTACGTCGGGACTGCCCGGCTGGACGCCGCACTGCAGGCCTACTACGACAACTGGCAATTCCGTCACCCCCGGCCGGAGGACTTTTTCCGGTCGCTGGAGCATGCCTTGCAACAAGAACTTCCTTACTTACGGGCGGCCTTGCAAACGAATCAGACCAGCGACTGGGCGATTAAGGGGAAAGTGGACGCTGCAACGGGACTACGTCAGCTTGCGCATCAGGGCCTGCGCCCGGCACCTGCGGTCGCGCACCTGAAAATGGAAGATGGAACGATCCTGACGGAAACCGTGGCTCCCGGCACCCAGGAGTTACCGACCCCGGCGGCAACCAGCGCCTTGTCCTTACCCACCGCTGAGAACCCCCTCGACCTTTACACCCACAACAACACCCGCGGCGCAAGGCAGCTGCAACTGGGCCTGGTAACGGGTCAGGAACAAGCGGATCAGCGCCAGCTCTTCGCCCTGCCGCTCCTGGCGTTCAATGAACACGACGGGATAATGCCGGGTCTGGTGCTGCACAACCGGACCCTGGAGCCGCGTCGGTTGGAGTGGTTGGCGGCCCCCATGATCGGCACCAGAAGCGGCAGCCTGAACGGGCTGCTGGGCATGCGCCTGACGGCACCCAGCCACGCCGGTAAGCTGGCGCGTTTGTCCCTGAACATTGGTCTGCAACAATTCAGCGACTTCACCCTGGGGAGGACCAATGAAGCCTACCAGTACCAGCGGCTGGGTACCCGGCTTGAGTATACCTTCCGCCATGCGCCCATTACCCAGGTTTCCAGCAAGTGGTTTGCCCAGTTTATCCGGCTCAACCGCCAGCGTCCCCGCTTCGATCAGACGGGGGAAGTGATCGGAGCGCGGGCGACTCCCGAATTATTTTTCCGTACGGGCTACCAAAGGTCCGTCAGTCGCACGCTTAGTCCGTTTACCGTGGCGGCCAGCCTGGAGTACAAGCTGGTCCCTACGGAGACAGCCTTCAACGTCAATCACCTCCGCCTGGACGCCGAGCTTCGCGGAGGCTACCAGTACGAGCAGGATCGCTTCCTCCGCTGGCGTGCCTACGGTGGTGTATTTTTGTTGAATGACCTGAGGGATCGGGCCACGCGTACGTCTTCCGGCTTTTCGCTGCTGGACAATGCGGAGAGTGATTACCGCTACGACGATCTCTTTATCGGTCGTAATGCGGGGGGGCGGAACGAGCAGCAACTGGGGGCCGCCCGGCAGGGGGGCTTTCGCCTGCCCATCAGCCCGGCCTTTGGTTATGGACGGAGTAATAATTACCTGCTGGCCGTTAACGTTGACGCCGACTTTCCCGGACTGCCCGGGTACCTTCCCCTGGTTTTTTTCCTCGATGCCGGCTACTATGGCTTCAAGGCCGTGAGTGCAGAAGCTGAAGTAGGCAAATTCAGCTGGGCTGGGGGCGTCGGATTTTCCGTTGCAGAAGGGCGAGTCGGCATTTACCTGCCGCTGGTTGCTGACCCTGACACCAAAGTCCTGCTCGAGCAGCGGGGAGACCTACTGCAAAGAGCCACCATCCGCCTGAGCCTGGCGGATTGGTTGCCCTGGAAATGGATGGATAACCTGAAATAAGATTTACTACGGCCGGTAGTTGGTCAGCGTTACCGGATTGCTGCAGCCCGGGTACGGTCAGCTGCCGTTGCCACAACAACTTGCCGGTGGGAGAACCCACCTCCCTTGCTGCGCGTTAAGG
>JAUIIF010000504.1 GCA_030431945.1 Bacteroidia bacterium
ACGATGAAGCGAGTTACGATTTACGCAAGTCACTCTCCATAGTTCGCGATCCTTACCGCGCCTTCATGGTCGAATACGCAAAGGCTGCTTATCAACTGCTGACGGACGAGATGGTCCGAAAAAACGTACGTCAGGATATTGCCTATGAAATGATGGTAATCGTTAACCACGAGCGACACCGCAGACCAGTTATTGTGCGGCGACGAAGCTGCATCCTTTCCAATGACTCCGGACAATTACTACCGGTTCAGATCAATTGGTGTGGGATTTCGGAAACGGAGGATGTTGGTGCCTACCGGGCCGTGGTGCCGGTACCGCGGGTAATCCATGGTTCGTCGGACTACTTCGAACGGTTGATTGACCGGCTTAAGCAGTCCGCCAGTCCCGTGATTCTGGGAAGAATTCAGCAGGAAGTCCGTAGAAAGGCGCTGCTTACGCCCAGCCAGACGGATGTTGCCAAATGCCTTAATTTCGGAATGAAGACTAACGAAATTGCCGATAAACTGGGAAAATCTCCCAGAACGATTTCGAAGTACAATATGGAAATCCTGGAACGGGTGAACCAGGTTTTTCCCCTGCTAAGGTTTACGGAGGCGAGTCACGCAGCGGAATACCTTGCGCAGACGCACCTAATGGATTTTCTCCCCCCGGGTCATATACGGCATGATGTGCTAACTGCCGCCTGATGATTCCTGTACGTATCATACGCTTTTCTTAAAATATCTATTTAACTGAATCCATTAAAATGGCTCTGTACAGAGATATTATTTAATAGATAAAGTTTTATCCGTGAATTCTTGCCTCAAATTTCAGCGTAAGAATTACACCAGGCTAGTAGTACCCTACCACTAGCTACGTAGACAGTGAACACAGTAGGCACTTTTATTCAGCCTACCGGAAATAAAAAGCCCCGTCAGATAAGTAGTAGTACCCTACTACCTAAGGGTTAGCGCGAAGGATACCACTTTTATCCTGCCATTGTAACCGTGAACTTTGAATCAAATTAATCGCCGGCTAATTAGCAATAAGGCCCGGCAAAACGATTTAAAGCATTTACCATGAAAGGCATACTTTCCTTCCTAGTATTCGTCATAATCCTCTACCTTGGCATAACCATTGGCGATCGCTATCAAATAATTCCCGGTGTTTCCCGGGAGGCCTATTCACCCCATACCGTTACCGTCGTCGGCCACCTGTCCACGGCCTTAAACAAAGACTATCTCGAAGTAAAACCTGACGGTCATCCGGCCAGTATTCTGGTAATTACCACGCATCCTTACCAGGCGGGAGACCGAGTTCTCATGCAGCTGCTCCGGTACGACGTAATCAACTTCCTTGGTGTTTCCATGACGGTCTATAAGGAAGCACCAGACGCGTAAGATCAAAACCGCAGCCCTTCAATGGAAGGGCCCGGCTATCACCGCACCTTTTCCATAACAGCGGCACCCGGACAACTCCAAGGGAGAAGCCGGGTGCCAGACTAGTCATCCGTGAGTACAGATTTCCAGTGTAGGAACCGTAAATCTAATGCTTTTGGAAGGACTAGTTTCAAAAATCTTCACAATGGAGTACTTGAAATCTTTCCACTCCCTGCTTGACCAGGTGGGGCGCAGCTTGCCTCAACAGCCTGATCCGGAGTTTCTCCGACACGCTGATTTCCGGCGCTATCCAGATCATTACGGTATCCCTCCGGGCGCAGTAATTACCGCCGAAAAGACTTGGTGGAAGAAGTTCTTAACCCGACTTACGAACCTGCTAACCCTGCTGGCCATCGTTGCCTCAATACTGCTGAATATCTATTTCCTGCTGCTGAAGCCCCAGCTGGCGACGCCTCAGAAGAGTCATGAACCAACGTCCAGCCAGGAAAAATTCCGGGCTGACAGCCTCGACAGGGAGGTTGGCTACCTGCACATAATCAATGCCGACCTGGAGGTTACGGCTCAGGAACGGCAGCAGCGCATCATTGCGCTGGAACTGGAAATACAGCAACTGAAGGCTTTGAACCCACCCGCTAAAATGGTGCGTAATGGTAAGGTGATTGACTCCAGTTCCGGTCAGTTCAGGAAAGCGGTTGCCGCCAGGGTTACGGGCCGCCGGCAAACAACTCCGTTGCCTGTCTGGAAAAAACGGCGGGCAGAGCCGGGCAATACTGGGGATGGCTCATCAATGAGTGGAAACCAGTTACCCACCGGGTACCGCTGAATCTACTGCTCGATAAAGGCCGTTGACCAGCTGTCGCTGACGTAAGCAGAGCAGCCGGACAGCCGGCATTTCTTCCTCCTTCCAATAAAATTACGGTGAACTTATCCAATTACTCCCTTTGCCGGGAAAGGGGCAAGCTATTCCCCGGCAACAAGAACTTTCGGGTAATTATTCTGCAACTGGGGTGGCGGCGGAACGACCAATGCACGTTCTACGGCCCCTGCAGTATCGTCCTCGTATTGCACCTGCGGCCGCGCCCTCTTCCACCGCTGATCCAACTCTTCGGTCTCAGCCGGCTCAACTGCGTTGATCGCCCGTTCAGGAAGCAGATAAACAACGGAACTTTCGCCAAGGTACCCTTGGTACACAGGACTGCCGTTGATATAAATGGCCCCCTCTCCCGGAGGGGCCAGAAAGTAGGCTTCCCCCCGTTCATTGGTTTTTCGCGGTGCCGACCACCCCTGCACCCCACGGAAGAAGGTAAGCAGGACCACCTGGTGCTCCAGTGGTTCCGCTCCATCCTGGTTAAGCAAAATTATCGTCAGCATAGCTCGGGGCATTTGTGGAGAAAGGGTTCGCCCGTCACCAATGGCAACGGACGAACGTCAAAACAGAATTCACGGATAAATAAACCGGCACGGGCCAGCAACCGAAAACGCGCAACTTTCGCTTCACGCTTCCGCATTATCAATAGGGTAATATGCCAGGCAGGAGAACGCCGGGGCAGATCTCTTAAAGCTTACAAAAAAGAGATCTCCCCGTACGCTCCTACACCTCACGATGTTAACTCTGAACGGCAAACCAAAGGTGGCCCCTTCATCCGCCCACCACCAAAAAAACGCCGCCCACCCTGACTTGAACACAGGGCAAACTAACTACCACAACACCTTCAAAGCGCTGATTACCAGATACTTACCTGACAGAATTCTATTCTACTGCTTTTTGCTGATACTGTGTAGCACGCGTGTACGCCGTACGTAAAGAGCAGGTCGAGAATAGCGACGTGGCCACGTCGCTACTGCCACCGGTGTGTCCGGTAGTCAACCATTTTTCCCTTACCCGCTGGTTGCTCTTCAGCTCCCCACTGGTAAGGCTTGATCAATACTTTCCGATTAGAGCGCTCCGATCGATTTAACCCCGCGCCGGCGGCAGCCGGCCATTTCCCTTCCTTTTAAATCGACGGAATTATGAATTTCCCTTATTTCGCTGTTGCTGCCTGCGTGGTAGCAACCAGCTCGCTTAATGCTCAGCTTAGTGTAGATGAGTACCTCCGGACGGCCCCGACGGTTACCCAAACCGCCACGCATACGGAGCTCCTCAACGGCCAGGCCCCCAACGCCGGGGCCAGTGAGCCGCTTTGGGCTAAACTGCCCGACGGCAGCATCATCTACACCACCGTTGGCGCTTTACGGCTTCAACTGGTTAATGGCAAAATCGTTGGTACCGTAGCTTGCTACTATCCACAATTAACCACCGATAAACGCCGCGACCTGATCGTGGTCTGAGCAAAAGGCGGAGAATGATTGCAAGGGGCCGCCTCTGGTGAGGCGGCCCCTTCTTCGGCATATGGGCTAAGCCCGAACGCTGCTCGACACCAAGTGGGCATATTTTCTTTTTTCCACCTCAGTTGACCGCATTAAGCTGACGCCGGAGCCAGAAGCCAGACTCGAAATCATAATCTTT
>JAUIIF010000505.1 GCA_030431945.1 Bacteroidia bacterium
CGGTATTATTACCGGAACATCGACCTGACGGGGCTGGAAAACATTCCTCCCAATGCCGCCGTCATTCTGGCGGCCAACCACCCTACGGCCTTCATCGAGCCGTGTATTCTGGCGTGTTTCCAACCACGGATGCTTTGGTTTCTGGCGCGGGGAAATCTCTTCAAAAACGGCTTTTTTTCCCGTCTGCTAAACGCCGTAAACATTCTTCCGGTCTACCGGCTGGAAGACGGCGGTTACGGCAAGCTCCGGAACAACTACGATACGTTTGCGGCCTGTTACCGGGCGCTGAGCCGCCGCCGGGCCATTATGATTCTGGCCGAGGGGCGTTGTATTCACGAAAAGGCCCTCCGCCCCTTGCGCAAGGGAACGGCCCGGATTGCGCTGGGTGCCCTGGACAGGGACGCCACGTTGGAGGAGGTCTACATCGTTCCGGTCGGCGCTAATTTCACCCGTGCCGAGCAGGTACGGGGGCAGGTAATGATTCGTTGCGGAGAACCCATTCTGGCGTCCACCTATCTGGAAGAGTTCCGGCAAGGGGAGGCGACGGCCATCAAAGAACTTACTGAGCACCTGCGGGCGCGCCTGACCTCCCTCGTCGTCCAGTTTCCGGATCAGGAGCGGGCGGGCATCGGTGAAGCCCGGCTGGCCCTTTCCCGCGTTAAACATGAAGACAACTTAACCTACGGCATCACGCACGACGGCGGCCAACTGGACCGGGAACTGAAAGTAGCCGCTACTACCCCACCCGACGATCCGGTACTGACCCGGGTTTGTAACCGTATGGACCGTCAGGGGCTGACCATGGGCGCGGCCGCCGGTGCATTGTTGGGTAAGCCGCCAGGTAGCGTGCCCCTACTCAAAGTACTGCTGGCCGGCCTCCTGGTACTTCCGCAACTTCCCCTGTGGCTGCTGGCGGAAGCGATTGGCGCTACGCTACCGAAACACATTGAGTTTTACAGTCCGGTCCGCTTTGCCGTAGTGACTGGCGGAACCCTATTACTGTACCCACTAGCGCTGATAGTCCTCCCGTGGCCCGGGAAAATATGGTTACTGAGCAGTCTGTTTACCGTGGGGTGGTCCTTGCGCCAACTGGAGAAAGTCGGCCAATGGTACGCAAGACGCAAAGTAGAACGTATGGTAGACGGCGAGCGGGAACAGGTGCAGTCTTTACTCGCAGCCGTAAACTTGTAGCGCCTCCAACCTGCTGGCCAAGCCATCCGGCGCGTGCGGCTGACATTTTTCCTTGTTTACAGCGTAACCTTTCCACTGGTTACCGGCCGAACATCTGGACAAAATGGTTCGGAATACCGTTGATTTCGCCGAAATAGTAGGCCGTCACGTAGGCCCATTCCGGGGCCAATAGCGTATTGCGGTGGCCGTAGTTGCCGATATCTCCTTCGTCGAGCAGAAGGCTGATTACCGCTTCCCGTGGCTCGTGACCAGCCACCAGGTTTTCGTTGCCTACCGCAAAACCCTGCGCATCCTTGGTGGTACCTAGTTTTACCGTCGGGCATTCCTGGGAAGACCGGCTCCAGGGGTAAGCACCGTTGGGCCCGGCGTGATCAAATCGTCCGGTCGCAGGTAATCCCCCTGCGTTTTAGCTACCCGGTAAAGGCAGGGATGCGCACGGAGAATGGACAGCGGGCCGGTATTGTCCAGTCGGGTAATCAGGCTGTTTACCGCGCGGGCGTCAATCGGCTTGCTGCGCCAGGGCTTGGCATTTTCCTTCGCCACGTAGGCCCGGACTTCGGGAATAAAAGCCCCCGGGTCAGCCCGCAGGCGATTAATCTCATCAACCATTACGGACTCGGCGACTTTCATGTAAGCACGGTCACTGGCCACCGGAACCGGGACGGTTCCGTACGACGTGCCGACGACCGGCGCACTGGAGGCCATCGTGGGCGCCGGAGCGGGAGACGTGGGGGCCGTAGTACACGAACAGTCGGTAGTGCGAACAATTGCGCCCGGCCGTAATCTTCGCCAGGAGGCCAGCTTATTAAATTCCCGGAAACGGGCCGTTGTATAACCGTAGAGATCCGCCAGGCTTTCCACCGTTTCACCCGCCAGCACCGTATGCCAATTGCCGGACTGCTTTTCTCCGCCTACCGTTACCGAAGTATTTTCCAGGGAGGAAGACACGACCAGTTCCCGGCAGGGCTTAAGGAGCTCCTGCGCCGTAATACTGTTCCAGATGGTCAGCTGATCTACGGAAACACCGTGTTGCTGCGCAATGGAAAACAGGGTTTCATTTGGCTGAACGACGTGCAGGCCAGCTTCCGAAACTGGTGGACACTGGCCTGCTACCCATCCGCTACTCAGCAGTAGTGGCAGTAGAAATACCCTCAGAAAGCGTGAAGACAAAAAACTGTTTTGGAGAGAACACTGCATTAAAATTGGGTTTGGGTTTGCTATAAAATGCAAGCAAAAGGCAAGAAATATAGGTAAGCAAGATAAAACTGGTGGTAAACATAGGCTTTTCCGCTTAAAATAAATACCCCTGGCCATTCCTTCCCCCAATTTCGTGTTTCTCCACTACCAACCGCTACCCTTGTAATCCTTCCGGTCAGGATTACAAACATTAAAGCTGCAATACTATTTTTGCCGGCCTGCTTACTCAACCACCAGGTGCCCCGTCAATCTGCCCTTATGCTCCCCATCGTCTACCTCAACCAACAATACCTTCCTAAAGAAGCAGCGGCCCTGAACGTGGCCGATTTAGCCATTTTACGGGGGTACGGCATTTTTGATTATTTCCGGTACCAGAATGGTCAACCACGTTTTGTGGAAGACCACCTCGATCGCTTTTTACGCAGTGCCAAGCTGCTCAGCCTGGAAGTGCCAATTAGCCGGGACGAGCTGCGCGAGGTAGTACAGCAGCTCATCGTTCGTAATGGCGGTGGCGATGGTGGCATCAGGTTTGTGCTCACTGGCGGGTATTCTGCCGATGGGTATACGCCAACCAAGGCAAATCTGGTGGCGATGTCGTATCCCTTCAAAGGTCCGGCCCAGGAGCAGTACGAAGCCGGCGCCAAAATTATGCTTCACGAATACGAACGGCAGTTGCCGGAGGTAAAATCGATCGATTACCTCGAAGGCATCCGCATCCAACCACTGCTGCAAAAAAAAGGCTGTGACTATGCGCTTTACGTAGACCGCGACCATAACGTGCGGGAGAGCGACCGGTCCAATTTTATGATTGTCAAGGATGGCACTTTAATTACCCCCGCAGAAAAAGTACTGCTGGGCATTACCCGCCTGCACCTGCTACGACTTGCCGGGCAATTGGGCATCCCGACCCAGGAACGACCAGTATCCGTCAGCGAGTTATTGGCTGCCGACGAAGCCATAATTTGCAGCTCCACTAAGGGCGCCATGGCCATTACTTCAGTGGACGGCACTCCGCTTGCCAACGGAAAAGTTGGCCCCGTCACCCGCCGCCTGATGGCTGGCTGGCAGGAGTATATTTAGGGTATCCTTGGTGAAAAGAGAGGGAAAGCCTATCTTCAAGGCATTACAACGGGCAATATTACACTGATTCTGTCCCCTGCCCTGCCCGACAGGGAGGATGAAGACATCCGCTTTTCACCTTTTCACGCCTTACACCTGTAAATGAGCACACTTCGTTTGGGAGTCGTCGACAAAGATTCCAAAGTTGACACGGCAGCCTTCAAGGCCTACCTTCAGGTAGCCCATCATCGCACCGCCTTACCAATTAGTGGTCGCCTGCTGGACGACGACCTGAATTTTAATCGCGAAGACCGCTGGATTTCCCTGGAGCGTATCTCCGGTAATGAAGTAGTCGAACTCACCAAATTCCTGGAGCAGGTGGGGCTGATGCCCGGCGCGGTCCACGATGGCTTTTTCGGCTACGTTACGCAGGCGGCG
>JAUIIF010000506.1 GCA_030431945.1 Bacteroidia bacterium
AACGAGGGAGAGGTGAAAAAATGATGCGTCAGCCCTCGGGCAAGCCCGCCCCGGGGCAAAATGACACCCGGGCACCAACGTGAACAACGAATACGAGGGGGCAGGCCCGCCTCGCTACAAAAGGCGGACCTCCGGACCATAGCAAAGGCCTGACTTCAGGACTGGCGGTGCATCTCGTAATCCCCCACCGCTGCGCACGGCTTAGCCATCCAGCGAATATTCGCTAAATTTGCTTTTGCTATTGTATCGATCATGCCTGACTTCATTTTTTCCGACAACCCGATTGCGATTCACTACGCCATACCGGGCTTTCTGCTCCTGCTCCTGGTGGAAATCGGCGTAGCCGTCTGGGAGCAAAGAGACTGGTACGAGACCAAAGACACCATCAGCTCCCTGAGCATGGGCATCGGCAATGCCATTATCCGGCTTTTCACCAAGGTGATCATCGTTGGCGCTTACTTTTTCGTGTACCAGTACCGGCTCTTCGACCTCGGCACCGCCTGGTGGGTGTGGGTGCTCTGCTTCTTCGCCGAAGACCTGAGTTACTACGTTTTTCACCGCACCAGCCACGGCGTGCGGTATTTCTGGGCCAGTCACGTCGTGCACCACAGCAGCCAGAAATACAACCTGGCCACGGCCCTGCGCCAGACCTGGACCGGGCAGCTCTCCGGGGCCTTCATCTTCACCCTCTGGATGCCCCTGGCGGGCTTCCATCCCATTATGATTGCCATTTTTGGCAGCGTCAGTCTGATCTACCAGTTCTGGATTCATACCGAAGCCATCGATAAAATGTGGCGACCGATCGAGTTCATCTTCAATACGCCGAGCCACCACCGGGTCCACCACGGCAGCGACGTCGCTTACCTGGACCGCAACCACGGCGGCGTTCTCATCATCTGGGACCGGCTCTTCGGCACTTTCCAGGCAGAACAGCATCGCCCGACTTACGGTCTGGTCACGAACATCGACACCTACAATCCGCTGCGTATCGCTACGCACGAGTGGGCGGCCATCGGGCAGGACGTCTGGCGGGCCCCCGACTGGCGCAGCCGGTTTTACTACCTGTTCGGTCCGCCCGGCTGGAGCCACGACGGGAGCCGGAAAACGAGTGAGCAACTGCGACGGGAAAGCAGGGAGCAAAGCAACTTAGGCCACCTGAAAACGCAGGGCGCGGACGCAGGTGCGGAGGAAGTTGCTGAAGCAGGGTGAGGGGCAGGCTGGAGTAAGCACGGCGGCCCGCTAGCTGACCATCAAATCCGCTTCCTGAAAATCGCCCAGGTGCCGGCTGCTGAAAGTTTCTGCCAGCTTCAACCTACAGTATATTTTCAGCGGGAAACCAGGTCGTAAAATCACCATTCAGCCGGCCCCTGCGTGGCTTTGGCGGGGGGAGGCTGCTCGTCTAGAGTAAACTTTGCTTGATGTCCCGCACCAGCCCGGGGCCGGCGTAGACCATTCCGCTGTAGACCTGGATCAATTTAGCGCCGGCGTCGAGCTTTTCGCGGGCGGAGCCCGCGCTGTCGATGCCCCCTACGCCGATGATGTCGAGGGTTTTGCCCGAGTTTTCGTAGAGGTAGCGGATGACTTCGGTGGAACGCTGGCGGACGGGCGCGCCGCTGAGGCCGCCGTTGCCGATGGCGGCAACTTCTTCTGTATCCGTCAGCAGTGGCTTGCGGGCGATGGTGGTGTTCGTTGCGATGATCCCGGCAATTCCGGTGGCGGCAACGATTTCCAGGATGTCATCCAGCTGGCCGTCGGTCAGGTCAGGGGCGATTTTGAGCAGGATGGGCTTTTCGGCCCACAGTTCTCCGGGTTGGCCCAGCGGTGCGCCCACCATGGCTACCGAGGGGCGGGCGAGTTGTACGTTGAGTTCCTGGAGGGTGGTCAGCAGGGCCGTGAGGGGGGCCTTTTCCTGTAAGTCCCGCAAATTGGGCGTATTCGGAGAGCTGACGTTAACGACGAAATAGTCGACCAGTGGAAAGAGCCGCTCGAAGCACTTGACGTAATCGCTCGTTGCCGCTTCGTTGGGGGTCACCTTATTCTTACCGATGTTACCGCCCAGGATGGTTTTTCCCGGCCGGCCCTGTTCCAGCAGGCGCTTGGCCAGTGCCTCGACGCCTTCGTTGTTAAAGCCCATCCGGTTGATGAGGGCACGGTCTTGCGGCAGGCGGAAAAGACGGGGCTGGGGATTGCCGCTTTGCGGCAGGGGGGTGACGGTGCCGAGTTCCAGAAAACCGAAGCCCAGGCTTGCCATATCCTGGTAATACTTACCGTCTTTATCAAAGCCGGCGGCCAGGCCGACAGGATTGGGAAAGGGAAGTCCGAAAACGGTTCGCTCCAGCCGGGGGTCCTCCAGTGCGTAGGTGTTCCGGAAAAGCCGGCCCACGCCCGGTACCGCCAGGGTGGCTGCGAGGCCGGTTACCGTGAGATGATGCGCTTTTTCGGGGGCCAGTTGAAAGAGGAGAGGTTTGAGGAGTTGGTACATGGGGTGCGAGTTGCGGGTTGCGGGTTGCGGGTTGCGGGTTGCGGCAAAGATATACCGGTAAGCGGGAGATAAATCACATTCCGGGTGACTCCCCGTGGTTCGGGCAGTAGCGGGGGGCTTCCCATCTTCTGCCTGCACCTGCGTTCGCGCCCACTGCGCCACCTGATCCCGCAACTACCGGGGTTAACGCCTTGTTAATGAAGACGTCAACTACAAGAAGCCGGGATTTATGTTCATTCTTACGTAAAACAACCGGCACCCCGCAACCGTCATGCAGCAACACATCATCAACCGGGTGATTATTCTGGGCCTCGTTGCCATCCTCGGCATCGTGGGGATGCAGACGTACTGGGTTGCCACGACCTGGAACCTGAACGATACTGAATTCAGCCAGAAAGCCCAGCTGGCGCTGTACGGTGTGGCGCGGCAATTAGCGGCGGAAAACAACAGTGACTTACCGAACCGGGACATCGTCCGCCAGCGCTCCAACAACTACTACATTGTTAACATGGAGACGGAAATCGATGCGTTGCGCCTCGAAATCCTGACCCAGCAGGAGCTTGTTCGCCTTGGTCTGGACGTCCCGTTTGAGTACGCTATTTTCGACTGTACCAACGACGAAATGGCCTACGGTGCCCGTTGTGAGCCGACGACCGAACCGCAGCCCGAGGAGCCGGCGGAAATGCAGAGTTACCTGGCTCCGGATAAAAACCTGTTGTATTATTTCGGCATTAAATTCCCGGAACGGACGGGGTACATCTGGCAGAAAATGCAGCTGGTGGTCTTCCTTTCGGTCATTTTGTTGTTCACCATTGCCTTCTTCATTTATTCGCTGATCGTCATCCTGAAGCAACGCCGGCTGGCCTCGATGCAAAAGGATTTCATTGACAACATGACCCACGAATTCAAGACTCCGCTTTCCACGATCCGGATTGCGGCGGGGGTGTTCATGCGGGATGAGGGGGTTGCCAAAGATCCGCGTCTGGCGCGCTACGCGCGCCTCATCCACGAACAGTACGAAAGGCTGAACGGGCAGGTGGAAAAAGTGCTGCAAATCAGCCGCATTGAAAAGGGGAACTTTGAGATCAAAAAAGAACGTGTAGACCTGCAGGCATTGCTTCCGGCCCTGACCGGCAGCATCTCGGCGCGCACGGAAGAACTCGGCGGAGAGCTGCATACTCGTCTGCCCGCTGGTCCGCTTCCCCTGATGGCGGACCCCGTTCACCTGTCTAACATTGTCCACAACCTGCTGGACAATGCCGTGAAGTACGGGGGGCGCCCTCCGAAAATAACCATTGGCGGACGTTGTAAAGGCCAGCAGCTTCATCTGTACATTGCCGACGAAGGGCCTGGCATCCTGCCTGAGCACCAGGAACGCCTT
>JAUIIF010000507.1 GCA_030431945.1 Bacteroidia bacterium
TCGGCAAG
The DNA here is from genome assembly GCA_030431945.1 of Bacteroidia bacterium. Taxonomy (GTDB): domain Bacteria; phylum Bacteroidota; class Bacteroidia; order Chitinophagales; family Saprospiraceae; genus Neolewinella. The sequence continues at coordinate 9 of JAUIIF010000507.1, forward strand.
AACTTTGCTTCCTCGATGTCGCCCTGGGTGATTCCGTTTATGGCCCTGCAACCTTTCCGGGTCAAAGGCCCGGTTCAGGAGCCGGCCGTGCTGCCGTACCTCCAGATCGAGGGCCTGAACAATTACGACATCCAGTTGGAGGTCGGCCTCACGCCGCAAGGGGGAACCGAAAGTATTGTTTCCCGCTCCAATTACCGGTATATGTACTGGAACATGGCCCAACAACTGGCTCACCATACCGTCAATGGTTGTAACGTAAAAACCGGTGATTTAATGGCCTCCGGTACCATTTCCGGGCCGGAGGAAAGTTCTTATGGCTCCCTGCTGGAAATCTCGGAGGGCGGACGTAAGTCCTTCCGTTTGCAGGACGGTTCCGAGCGTACTTTCCTGGAAGATTACGACACCGTCACCCTGCGCGGCTGGGCGGAAAAAGACGGCATCCGGATCGGTTTCGGAGAAGTCAGCGGGCAGGTATTGCCCGCACTCCCCTAGTTCTACTTATTCCTCCTCCATAAAACTTACGCTGCTCTTGACCCTAGACGTTTCCCAACTCAGTCCCCGAGAAATTTACGGCTTCCTGGCCGGCGCGGTAGCGCCGCGGCCCATCTGCTTTGCTGCCACCGTTGATGCCCAGGGCCGGGTTAACCTGAGCCCCTACAGTTTCTTCAACGTTGTCAGCGGTGACCCACCCATGCTGGCGTTTGCCCCGCTGCTGAGTGGGCGGGATGGAAGTGCCAAGGATACCCTCAACAACGTCAGAGAAGTTCCCGAGGTCGTCATCAACATCGTCAACCACGCCATTGTGGAGCAGATGTCCCTCACCAGCACTGCTTACCCCCCCGGGGTCAATGAATTTGAGAAAGCAGCGCTGACGCAGGTGCCCAGCGACCTGGTCAAGCCTCCCCGGGTGGGCGAAGCGCCGGTGGCTTTTGAATGTATAGTCGAGCAGGTCCTGGCGCTGGGAGACGGGCCGATGGCCGGCAACCTGATCCTGGCCCGGGTGGTCCGGATCCACGTGCATGATGTACACGCCACGGCTGCCGGCGAACTGGACCCCAGCCAGCTCGACCTCGTCGGGCGCATGGGGGGCAACGATTACATCCGGGCCATTCCGGCCGCTTTATTCGAAATCCCCAAGCCGGTACGGGGGCTCGGCATTGGTATCGACGGACTACCTGCCCACATTCGTAACAGTACGATTCTGACCGGCAACAACCTCGGTCGCCTGGGCAACGTGGAACGTTTGCCGACGGAGGAAGAAATCGCGGCGTTTCAGCAACGTCCGGACATCAAAACCGCCCTGCGGGGCGGGCGCGAAGCCCGCCATCGCCTGGCGCAGACTTACCTGGAACGGGGCGAGACGGAAACTGCCCTGCTGCTGTTATTGCCCCGGTAGATTGCCGGCCTACGGCCACCAGCAATCCTGGAAATCCGTCAGCATGTGGAAAATCAGGCCCGTTGCGATGATGCGGGTAGGCCGGAAAAACAGCCCGAGGACGTAAACCCCGATAGCGTAAGCGGAATGCAGGGGGTGGTAGCCAATGCTACAGCGATCGGGGTCAAAAACCGGTGTTGCCAGGAGATGATCCAGGTCCACCAGCATCGTAGCGACCATTAGCAACCAGGCATGTTTCCAGTGTTCCCTGCAGCAAACGTAGGCAATCAATCCCGGTGCGAGAAAATGCAGGGAGTAGTGTACGAGGGGCTGTAGCAGGGGGGCTAATTGATCCATTTCCTGTTTACCAACGGCTTTTTACGATCTACCGGGAGACTTCGCCAATTTAATCAGCCGACCATCAAGCAGCCGACAACCGTACTCGCCTACCGGCTCGTATGAATCAGTCCGCCGCCCACAACGTCGTCGCCCTCGTAGAAAACGGCGCTTTGCCCCGGTGCTACCCCCTTAACGTCCGCGTAGAAATCGACGGCAAACCGATCAGGCGAAATTTGCTCAACCAGGCTGAGGGTTCCGGCATCTTTGTAGCGCACTTTCGTGACCAGCTCCAGCCCCGCTGCGGGCAGCGTGGCGTATTTCTGGAGGGTGGCTCCGCCGACCATCATCCCGTTGCGGACGAGGTCCCCTACCCTGCCCAGGGTGACCTGGTTGGTAGCCGCGTCAATTTTGGTGACGTACATGGGTTCGCCGAACGCCATGCCCAGGCCCTTGCGCTGGCCGATGGTGTAGAAGGGATAGCCGTCGTGCGTTCCCAGTTTTTTACCGTCGACGGAAACGAAGTCGCCGCCGGCGACCTGCGCTTCCAGTTCCGGCAACCGGCGCTTCAGGAAGCCCCGGTAGTCGTTGTCGGGAACGAAACAGATTTCGAAGCTTTCCGCTTTCTTGCTCAGCTCTTCGTGGCCCCAGTCGTAAGCGAGTTGGCGCACCTCCGGCTTGGTCATATGCCCCAGGGGGAAGCGGCTCCGCGCCATACATTCCTGGCTCAGGCCCCAGAGCACGTAGCTCTGGTCTTTGTTGGCGTCGGCGCTCTTACGGACGTGCCAGCGCCCCTGGTCCGTTTGGTTGAGTTGGGCGTAATGACCGGTGGCGATGAATTCACAATCCATGGCGTCGGCCCGTTTCAGCAGGGCGCTCCACTTGATGTGGGTGTTGCAGAGTACGCAAGGGTTGGGGGTACGGCCGGCCATGTATTCATCGACAAAATTGTCGATGACGTGGTCGCCGAATTCCTCACGGATGTCGATGATGAAATGGGGGAAACCCATGTCGACGGCCACCTTACGGGCGTCGTTGATGGAATCGAGGCTGCAACAGCCCGTCTCCTTTTTGGAGCCGCCGCTGTTGGCATAATCCCAGGTTTTCATGGTAATACCGACGACTTCGTATCCTTGCTCGTGCAGGATCATGGCCGTAACGGTGCTGTCAATGCCGCCACTCATGGCGACGAGTACACGTCCGTGCTTGCTCATATGATGGTTGTTTTTCGCACAGGTTCAAGGGCCTGGCCAAAATCGGGTGCAAAGATAACATAAGTTTGGGGCCGGGAGTTGCGGGGAAGAAAATTGCGTAATATTTAGCGGCAGCAGCCCGGCTTGTCCGCCGCACAGGAGCATTTGGGCGCGGCCGCAGGTGCAGGCATGGTTGTACCTGACCTAAGTCACGGTGACCAGGAAGGTGCAGTGGGTACATCCGGTGTACGTTGGTGGCGTTGCCCGGCCGGATAACTTTCCCGGCACCTGCGGCCGCGCCCTACTAATTCACCTTAACAACATGACGCCGCCGGTGAACTGTCGTTCTTTTCCGTCCGCCATGAGCAGACGAGCGACGTAAACGTAGGCCCCCGGGGCCAGTGGCTCCTGATGACGACGGCCGTCCCATTCCGGTCCGTTGGCCAGGGCATTGCCCCACCGATCGTAGATCCGCAGCTCAAGCACTTCCACGAGGTCTTCGCCTCCCGCCACGGTAAAACGGTCGTTGATGCCATCGCCATTAGGGGAAAAAGCGGTTGGGATGTAGACTTCGTAGTACTCCAGGTTCAGCAACAGGGCACTGTCGCAACCGATGCTGGACGTCAGTGTAAGGGGGTAGGTTCCGGACTGTTGGAGCCGGTAATCGCCGATGTCATAAATTTCGCCTGCGAAAATTTTTACGGTGGTCGTATCTGATATTTCGCCGAGCACCGTGAGGCTCAGGTTGACGATGCTGTCACAATTTTCGCGGGTTTTCAGGGTGTCCCGGTAAGTACCTGACGTGCGCAATTCCCGATTGCCGAGCCGATAGGTGTCTTCTTCACAGATTACGACGGTAGGAAAAGTCTCGACGACTGGCCGGCGGTAGTTGAAAGCCGCAGAGACCCGGCAGTCCGTGCCGTCATCA
>JAUIIF010000508.1 GCA_030431945.1 Bacteroidia bacterium
CGGCCGGCCGGTGGCCGGCGCCAGGATCAGCAGCAACTTCAGCGAGTTCACCTTCTCCGACGCCGATGGTTTTTACCAGCTGACCGACTTTGCCATCGGTGCCGACGGCGACAACTTTTTTTACATTTACAAGAACGGCTACTTCCAGGAGTTCCGGAAATTCTCGCCCAACAACAAGTCGTCCCACCTGGTCGACATCGTGATGAATGCCCTGCAGCCGCAGGGCCAGATCGACGCCACTGCGGGGGGCTCCTTTACCACCCCCGGGGGCGCCACGCTGAGGATCGCGGGCGGCTCCGCCCGGTTTAACAACCAGCCCTACACCGGGATGATTAACGTAACGATGTACTACGACGATCCGGCCTCCATGTCCGCCATCGCCCAGAGTGCGGCCAACCTGCCGGCCTGGGACAACGGCGGCCAGGTAGAGCTCGCTACCTTCGGCATGGTACAGGTGGAAATGACGGGGGAAAGCGGAGAGAACCTCTGGTTTGATAACAACAACCCGGCGGTGCTGGAATTCCCCGTCCCTCCGGCCCTGGAGCAGGCCGCCGCCGTGGATTCCGTCCGTTTCTGGCAGTTGGAGGAAATCAACTGGTCCTTACTGTCCACCCCGAGCCTCCGGAGTGGGACCATCCGGGCCAACATCAACCGGGGCGGACTGTACAACTGTGACGTCCCCTACCCCCGGGCCCAAATCTGTGGCCGCTTCGTCAGCCCGGAAGGCATTCCCCTGGTCAACCAGGCCTTTACCATCTCGATTGACAACGGAGCCTTCCTGTTCAGTTTCCGGTCCGACAACCGCGGTCAGTTCTGTGCTTCGGTAGCCCGGGACCAATTGCTTAACATCCTCATTCCCGACCCCTGTAATCCCGACGAGGTCCTTACTGAATTCACCCTCGGCCCTTATCCCGAAGGCCCGACGGACATCGGCGACCTTATCCTGGACATTAACCTTAACACCGTGGCCGTAGCCGTTACCAACTGTGCCGACGGCTCCGCCTTCAACGATGACGACGGCATCCTCTGGATCAGTGGCTACGGACGTGGACTGCCTTTCCTGCTCAACGACGCCGGACTCGCGCAAATCCCCTTGCCGGATTGTAACAGCGAGACCTTCTTTGCCATCCAGGCCGTTGGCCACGACGGACGCCAGACTTCCGAGCTGGTCGCCGTATCGAGCGAATCGCCGGTCACGAACCTGACCGTTTGCGGAGACCTGGAAGCAGACGAGTACTTCACCGTCAGCATCAACGGCGCACCGGATCTGGTCATGACCCGGGGCAGTTACTTACTACGGCAGACGGCCGGAGCCGGTGTCCGCCACCAGTTCTGGGGAGAACACGTCACCACGACCGATACCACCGAGTTTTTTATTTCCCTCCCGGACCTGGCAGTCGCGCCCTACGGTTCCCCCGAGTCGGCCATCGTAGGTTTCGGCTACCAGCCGGGTCTTTCCTACAGCTACACCTGTGATACTTTGTGTGCTTTCTCCCAGGCCATGATCACCGAATCCGCCCCCGACCAAAGCTGGGTCGCCGGTACTTTCTCTTATCTTGCCAACCAGCGCAACCGCGCCACCGGGGACAATATTGCCACCAACCTATCCATCACCGGCACCTTCCGCCTAAACCGCTAACCCGTGACCCTCACTACCATTATCGAAGGTTGCCGGCGGGGCCGGCCGGAGCACCAGCGCGAGCTGGTTCTTCGGTATTCCGGGCAGTTGCTGTCCGTAGCCCGGCGCTATGCGCCGGACAATGCTACGGCGCAAGACGTGCTGCAGGACAGCTTCGTCCGCATCCTCCAGAAAATTGATCAGTACGCCGGCACCGGCTCTTTCGAGGGCTGGATGCGACGGGTCGTCATCAGTGTTGCCCTGAAGCGGCTCGACCGCAAATGGGTAAGGCGGGAGGTTTCCACCGAGGAACACCCGGACGATCGTTCCGTCGCCCCGGTGGCACTGCACCGGCTGGCGACCGAAGACATCATGGCCTGCGTCGCCAGCCTGCCCGATGGCTACCGGCAGGTCTTTAACCTTTACGCGATCGAAGGTTACAACCACCGGGAGATTAGCCAGATGATGGGCTTTTCCGAAAGTACCTCCCGCTCCCAATACACCCGCGCGCGCCAGTCGCTCCAACTCCTTTTGACCGACCGAAAAATCACCCTCTCCCATGCAGAATGACCCCTTCGAAAAAGAACTGCGTGGTCGTCTCCACGATTACGAAAGTCCGGCAGACCCGGATATGACCTGGCTGAACGTACAGGAAAAACTATCTCCCCGGACCAAACGCCGCGGCGCCATCTGGTGGTGGCTGCCGGGGCTTTTGCTTATCGGGGCCAGCGCCTGGTTTGCCGCCACCAACCTCTCCGGAGCGGAGGAGGCGCGGACGCCGGATGCAGTGCAGGTTACCGGGCAGGCAGTACCGGGATTGGCCCAGGAAAGCGAAGTGGAGCGGATCGGTCAGGCTACGCCAACCACAGCAAACGGTGATTTATCCTCCTCAGCTACCGACAAGGACCGGGAGACTGCCGTTAACGGTCCACGGCAGCCGCAGGCAGGGGAGCCGAGGCGGACGCGCAGCGGCCTGACTCGTTCGTCGTCTGGCAATAGCACTACCCGCTCCGAGGCGTTCCTTACGCCCGCCCCCGTCAGTGAGCTGGTGAATACTCCGGGCAACGTGCCGGCGCCGCAGCCCGGCTTCGCCAGGCAGACAGTTGATGACGCCACTGAGGTCAGGGCTGCACGGCTCGCCGTCCGGCAACTCGCCACCCTACCCCTGGTGCCGTTACCCAAGACTTTTTTCGACCCGGCCAAAGGACCCCGCCTGCCCGGTTTTCACAAAAAAGAGAAAAGCTTCCTGGGCCATCGGACTAACGGCCGGCGCCGGCCTTCCCCTGCGGGAAATAACCGCACCGAACCCCGAGGAAATGGGCCAGCGCGAGCGCAACCTGGCGGTGGAACGGCCGCTGGAAGCCCTCTCTGCCCAGTTATTAGTTGGTTTCGAAACCGGTAACGGTTTCAGTCTCCGCAGCGGAATTGGCTACCGGCGTATCAACAGCCTGGCTGAATACACCGTCGATACGGTAATAACCACCATATCCACCGGCATTGCGGAGGTCATCATCAACGGTCCGGGAGACACTACCTTTATCACCGGCCTGGTGGAAAGGCGCACCCATACCACCGGTACCTCCCGTTACTACAATCAGCTGACGACCATTGATTTGCCCATCCTGCTCGGAAAAAATTTCCGGGCGGGCAAATGGCGTTTTGGGGTGGAGGCCGGTCCGGTACTTAACCTGCGTACCAGCGGCAGTGCACGTTACCAATTGGCCAACGGCACTTTCAATACGCGGGAAGACAACGCCGGTCTTTTCCGGCCACGCCTGACCGGACTCGGCTGGCAGGGCAGCCTCTACACCACTTTTGCCTTGCAGCCGCAGATAGCGGTAAGCTTTGGGGTTAACGGCTTCCGCCAACCACATAGCGGCTTTGAAACCGAGGGAGCATCCACCAGAACTTCCTACAGTACCTACGGCTTACAAGTCGGACTGAAGCACCGGTTTTAGTGTCCTGACCGGAAGCAATCCACGGTGTCTTCTTGTGCCTGATTGCGTGGCCAATCTTCTCCTGCAACTACGGTAGCAGGCCAGGATTATCCTGCCGGATGGTTACCTTGCGGCCCGACGTCCCTTTCGGGGGAGTGCATTTCTTTCCGTAAAGCCTAAGGCTACGCCCATGCTTCCTGACGACTATCTTGCATACTGGTACCATAACGGCTCGGACCGCCTGGCCGATTACACAGCAGGAAAAACGAGCTGGGTGCTCGGCC
>JAUIIF010000011.1 GCA_030431945.1 Bacteroidia bacterium
CAAACAACCCTGGACCTTCTGCGTAGTTTCCAGCCCGGAAGTAAAAGCCAGCATCCGGGAAGCTGCGGAAAAAGAGGAGTACGAAAATTATCACGGCAGAATGTCTGACGACTGGTTGGATGACCTGAAAAAATTTGGCACTGATTGGCACAAGCCATTCCTCACTACGGCTCCGTACCTGATCATTGCCTTTAAAAAAGCCTACGACGTGAACGAGGCGGGCACTAAGGAAAAGAACTACTACGTAAATGAGTCCGTCGGCCTGGCCTGCGGCCTGCTGATCTCCGCCATTCACCATGCCGGCCTGGTAACGGTTACCCACACGCCCAGTCCGCTGAATTTTCTGCAGAAAATTCTGGACCGCCCGGCCAACGAGCGCCCGTTTCTGCTCCTGCCGGTCGGCTACCCCGCACCAGACGCCCAGGTACCCGTGATCACGCGGAAAGAGTTAGCGGAAATCAGCGTCTGGTATGAGTAATGATGCCGTTGCCGAAACGCTCGACTTACTCCTGAAAAACCTGCAGGCCAAAACGCCTAACGGCGGAGGGTATTACCACTTTTCCACCTTACCCATTGCGTGCCGGGGAGCGGAAACCCTCCGCCGCGACTTAATCGGTTACTTCCGGAAATTCGAAGCCTACGCGTCAACTCCTTACGGGGAAACCAATCATCCACTTTACCGCAGAGAGCTCGACCCTGACTGCCTGGCAGTAAAACTTATGGAACACCCCGTGCCACTGCTGAGGGGCAAACTGGATTTCTGGAACCGTCACCAGAACAGCTCGGGTACGCCCAAAGCTTTCGACCCCGGATATCCGGAGGCGGAAGCAGAATTTTTCCGGGCGCTCAATTCGTTTTTAGTACAATCTCCAACAACGGCCTTTTACCAACTGGAAAACATTGACACCGCCTACGCTGTGGGAAAAGACCAGGTCAATGACGATGTTTTAATTGTGACCCCCAATAAGCTTTACGTGCTCCATTTAGGCTGGAGTTCGTAGGACCGGACCGTATTTTCTTTCCGACCTTTGCTCTCCCGCTATTTTCTTACTCCTCACCGCCAATCCACCCCATCATGCCGACCAAACTCTGGGAAAAAGACTACGACCTCGATCAACGTATTGCTGACTTTACCGTGGGGCGAGACCGCGAGCTGGACCTTGAACTGGCTCCTTTTGATATCCTCGGGTCACTGGCCCACGTTCAGATGCTGGCGGAAGTTAACCTGATCGATGCGGGCGCGGCACGCAGGTGCAAGGAAAAGTTACGGGAGCTGTACGAGACCGCTCAAAGCGGCGCGTTCACCATCGAAGACGGGGTGGAAGACGTACACAGTCAGGTAGAGTTGCTGCTGACCCGGACACTGGGAGACGATGGAAAAAAAATCCACTCCGGCCGCAGCCGGAATGACCAGGTACTGGTTGACCTGCGGCTCTACTTTCGTCACCGCATCCAGGGCATCGTGGAACAGACAGCCGAGCTGAGCCGGACCCTAACCGGCCTGAGTGAAGAACATAAAGACAAATTGATTCCCGGCTATACGCACCTGCAGGTGGCGATGGTCTCCAGTTTCGGCTTATGGTTCGGTGCCTACGGCGAAGCCCTCATCGACGATTTGCGGACCTGGAAAGGCGTTTATGACGTCGTTAATCAAAACCCGTTGGGCTCTGCGGCGGGCTACGGTTCCAGCTTCCCGCTGGACCGTGACCGGACGACGGAGTTGCTGGGCTTTGCGGCCCCGGTCGTGAACGTGGTGGCGGCCCAGATGGGCCGCGGCAAAACAGAACAGTTGCTGGCCTTCGCTATTGCCGGACTGGCCCAGACGATCGGAAAAATGGCGATGGACGTCTGCCTGTACAGCAGTCAGAATTTTGGCTTCCTGCAACTGCCGCCGGAACTGACGACCGGCTCCAGCATCATGCCGCACAAGAAGAACCCGGACGTCTTTGAACTCCTGCGTGGCCGGTGCAATCTGCTGCAGAGCCTGCCGGCCCAAATCAGCCAACTGACCACGAACCTTCCCTCCGGTTACCACCGCGACTTTCAACTCCTGAAGGAAGCCTTGTTCCCGGCCCTTGACCAGCTGGAGGACGGGCTGGCCATTGCCCTTTATGCCCTCCCCCGCACCAGCGTCCGCGCCCAGGAGCTTCCGACCGATCCGCGCTACACCTACCTGTATTCCGTCGAGGCCGTCAACAACCTCGTCCTGCAAGGGGTCCCTTTCCGGGACGCTTATACCCAGGTTGGCCGGGACATTGAAGCCGGGACTTTCGTGCCGCCTACCGATCTGCAGCACACCCACCTGGGCAGCTTGGGCAACCTGGGGAATGACCGCATTCAGGAAAAACTGGACCGGGTCGTGGGCGAATTTGGTTTTGAACAAGCCACCATGCCCCTCCAAAAGCTGGTGGAAGGCTGATCTGGGTTAAGATTTACTAATAGAGTAGCGGCATTAAAGCAAAGCTGCCCAGGATCGCGGCCGCAACAATGACCACGCTGTACACGAGGTGGACGTCTTGCCGGCGGAAGAAGCGCCGCAAAAAATAAATACCGGCCACCAGGACCGGGAGCGAAGTAATGCTCACCCTGAGCAGGGTCAGGGACCACGGACTTAATTTACCTCCCCAATTAACGGTCCGCTGCAGATCCCAACTCCCAATACCTACCCAAACCGTCCAGGCTGCAGGCAGGACAACAACCAGCATCAGCAGGATGATGGGTAAATGAAAGTAGTACGGGAGACGGGGGGATTTCACGACCGGCGGGTTTAGAACAGGAAAGCAGGTAGTAAATAACTCAGTACGTGGACTACACTCAGAATGTAAAGTGCCTCCCGCACGTAGAGGTCGTGCCGGTAATAAAATTCCCGGAAGAAATACGTGGCGGCCGTCAGGGCCGGCAAAGCGATCAGCAGAAACTTCAGGTAGAACACTATTTCTGAGCCGCCGTCACAAATACTGGTTACCGGCACTTGCAGCAAGTCACCGAAAATGCCTTCTAAGGTATTAACAACATAGAAAACCAGCATGATGGCTAACGGCAAATTGTAGAAATAAGGTAAGCGCAGGTGCAGCATGGGTTGGTCAGCGGTTTGTACCAAAGATAAGACAGGAGTCATCCCGAATTTTCACTGTGCCATTTTAAGCCTTGAAAACCAGATAGCGGGTATTATTTCCCTGCCGGGGGCCTACTTTTTGACAAACGGAATCACCTGATCACCGGTCTGGAGCAGGTAATACCCGGCAGGCAGGCTGGTGACCATCAGGGAGGCCGCGGAGGTAAGTTGTTGCTGCATTACGAGGGTGCCGTCTGCCCGGAAAACGCGGGCGGTCCCGGTCAGTGCTGCCGAAAAGTGGAGGAGCTCGGTGGTCGGGTTGGGCCAGACCTCAAGGGACACTTCGTTGCCGGTCAGCGTTACCCGTCGAATTTCACTGAAGTGGGCGCGGCCATCCAGGTCAACCTGGCGTAAGCGATAGTGATTCACGCCGCTCAACGCGGCACGATCGGTAAAGTGATAATCGGAGACCTGATTGACGGTGCCGTGCGCGGTTACCTCCCCGATGGTAGTAAAGTTCCTGCCGTCGGCACTTCGCTCTACGGCGAAGTAATCGCTCTCGGTTTCCGAGCTGGTGGACCAGGTAAGTGCCACCGCAGTCTTATGTAACGGCCGTGCGGAAAAAGTCTGGAACGCTACGGGGAGGGAAGAGATCCCGGTTAGCCGGAAATTGTCGATACCGCCTTCTACGAGGTGTCCGCTGCCGGTGTCCCCGATGAGGGCACCGAATTGCATGGTGGCCGTCAGGGGCATCGTCAACTCGCTAAGGAGGATGCTGGCCGGCACCCAGGTTCCGGTAGGGGTATTACTGCTTTGATTATTGGCAAAAAAGGCGCGTACGACTTCGGTGTCCGTGCCGTTCGTCAGGAATATTTTCAGGGTGTCGTCCATCTGGCCGTTACCACCGTCATTGAAGAACCAGTACTGGAAGTTGACCATTACATCGTTGGCACCGACGAAGAAGGCCGGATCAAAAACGGGGGATAGCAAGGTGGTGGTACCATTGTCCACGTCATCGCCACCGGCCGAGGCGTCAGGCGTGTTACCGGTTACGTAGGCGTTGTCTCCCACATCCGTCGGGTCTTCAGCATCGGCATCCGGGTTGGAAGTAGCCCCGTCAAAAAAGGTTCCGTTGGGGACTCCACGCTCCCAGGCTCCCGTACTTGCGTTGCTTGTTACTGTCCACCCCTGGTCCACGGCAAAGCCATCCTGGTAGCCTGGTGTCAGCTGCAGGCTGAAAGCTCCTCCTGCGGCAACGGTAATAGTGGCCATCTTGTCTTCGTAGCCCCATTTACCGGCAACGATGGTGTACGCCCCTTCAAAAATATTGTTTACCGTTACGTTGCCATTGGCGTCCGTCGTTGTGGTGAACGTACCGTCTTCTCCGGAGATGAAAACCACCGCATCCATGATGCCCAGGTTCGTTACGGAGGAAGTAACTGCTCCGGAGAGGCTGGTTAACATTTTGGGGGTCAGGGCCACATCTTCGGTTACGATTACACCATTTTCGAAGTTGACCGTTACGACCTCCGGAAAGTAGCCGGCCAGCGAGTAAGTGACGTCAAAGGAGCCGGAGTTTACTGTTCCGACGATATAGTCTCCAAGGGCGTTAGAGGTCGTGGCAATACCTTCCGGGGAAGCAACGCTGATGGTCGCGTTGTTCAGGACACTCCCCGTCGAGCTATCCGTTATTGTACCCTGAAGCCGGGCCGCCCGTTGGTAGTTCACCTCAATAACGAAGAGGCCGTTGTTGATGTCTGAAGAAAGTACGAGGCCGGAAGGGAGGAAGGGGTAAGCGCCCCAGGAACCGAAAAAATTACCGTTTGCACCGTACCATGAATCGTAGTAAGCTACCTCAACCAGATTGCTGGGGACCGAAGCATCAACGATCTCGACGCCATCGGTATAGTGGCTGATGATCAGGTAGTCGTTCAGGACGTGAACGTTGTGGGGGATTGTACCCGTTCCCAAGCTCCTGCTTGGCCGGAATTCATCCAGCAATTGGATGTCCGCAGGGTCCGAAATATCATAGGCCGCCGTAGAGGCATTGCTGCGTTCATCCGTGGTAAAGACATAGTTGCCATCTGCCGTAGTCCAGGCGTTGTGGGTAAAAGTGCGGGGCGTTTGTTGCGTGCCCAGTTGCTGAATGTTCAGCGGATCACTTACGTCGTACAAAGTGAGATTTCCCACAAAAATTTCACTGGCGTACATAACGTCATCCTGCACGTAGACATCGTGAGAATATACGGAGGGGGCAAAAGCCGTAAAAACCGGAGTACCGGGAGTAGTAGCTACGTCATAAATCACCATTCCTCCCCCATTGATATTGCTGCCGGCGATGTAAGCCAGGCCCGTGGGCTCATCGATGTAAATATTGTGGGCGCGGGAGAGGTCAGTACCCGCAGCATTATTTGTTCTGAAGAACTCATGACTTACGCTACCCGGCAGGCCGGAGAGGTCTACGGAAAGAATACCATCCCCTGGGTCATCAGCCACAACGTAGGCAAAATCACCAAACGTTTTGATGTCTCTCCAGGTGGAAAAAACCCCCGGGATGAACGCCACTTCCTCAATAGCATCCGGGTCTTCCAGGCTGACGATGGACAGGCCGTTGACCAGGCCGACCAGGGCATATTCCGTTCCGTCCGGAGCAACGTAACCCCAAACGTCATTCAATTCCGCTGAGTAAGTCAGGCTGTCGCGTACCGTTGTATTAAAAGCCTGAGCAGCGAGCATGCTGACTCCGAGAAACAGCGTGAAAAATAGTGTGGTGAAGAATTTCATCGGGTAGTTCTGTGTAAAGTAGGTTAGTATTGTTTTGATCTGCCCCCCTCATCTGCTGAGGTGCGGTGTGCAGGCCATTCACCTGTTCCCGAGCTAGCGCAGGCGAACGAGGTACAGCGTGGCGGCGAAGGTAAAGCCGCATTTTTTTTAAAAATGTTCAATTCGTCTATATGTCGTGGAAGCGTTAAGGTAAATTGATGCTGGGCCTCGGTACGCTGAAGGACAGCTCCAGAAAAGTAGAATTCGTCAGCCAGGATCATCACGAAAAAGCCCCCCTGAAATAAATGCAGCGTAGCGGCCTGATTTCTTTCCGGACTGCCTGATGGTCATTCCCTAATGGTGGTTTTTCCCTACTTCTACCTAAGACGAAGTGGTAAACTCTCCCGGCAGGGAAGCTTCTTACTTCTCTTATTATCCCGGGTTTTATTGTGAATTAGGAAAATACAATCCATTACCTTTAGGCGGTGAAAGCTCCTCTACCTGCAAATGAGGCGGACCGTCTGGCCAACCTCCGCCTGTATAATATACTGGATACCCCTTCCGAAGAGGCATATGACGATTTAGTTAAAGTAGCCTCTCGTATCTGCGGTACGCCGGTATCGATGATCAGTATGATTGACCGTGAGCGGCAGTGGTACAAGGCTACGCTCGGGGTTGACCCAGCGCTTACCGAAACCAGTCGCGAAGTAGCCTTCTGTGCGCACAACATTCTTGATCCGGATACGCCGTTGGTCGTACCGGACATGCGAAAGGATGAGCGTTTTATGGACAACCCCTTTGTGGCGGGCGTTCCCCACGCCATTTTTTATGCGGGCATCCCACTGGTGACCCAGGAAGGCTACGCCATCGGTAGTTTATGTGTGATCGACCTGGAGCCACGAGAATTAACGGAGGAGCAAATAGACAGTCTTCGCCGGCTTGCCCGGCAGGCAACGCGGCTGTTAGACCTGCGCCTTGCCCTCAAGGAGACACAGCAGCACTACCTGGAAAGAGCTGAAGCCTTCGATCAGTTACGTGACTTTAGTCACATCATTGCACACGACCTCAAGGCCCCCTTGCGGAACATCGGGCAATTCTGCAATTTCCTGGAGGAGGACCATACAGATGATTTACCCGCCGATGGCCAGCAGTTAGTTAAGTTGCTGGCCAAAGAGGCGCGCGATGCAAGCCGTATGATCAACGGCGTGTTGAAGTACAGCGAAGCGGTACGTTTGGAGGACCAGGATTTCCAGTTGATTGATTTGAATGGTATTATCAAACAGGTAAGTTCCCGTTTATTGACGGGAGATAATATGCAAATTATCGGTCCGAAAGACCCCGTCAAAATTCGTACCTCCCGCATTGCGCTCCTGCAGATTCTGCAAAACCTGGTGGGAAATGCCATCAAATACAACGACAAAACAGCCGGTTGGGTAAAAATAGACGTTAACCGAAGCGAAGAAGGAGTAAAGATTCGGGTTTCGGACAATGGCCCCGGTATTCCTGCCCGGGAGATACCCCGGATTACCTCTTTATTTTACACTACTGATAATAATCCAAAGGGGGATTATACCAGCCAGGGGGTTGGCCTATCCATCGTCAGCAAGTTGGTAGAAAAGCTGGGGGGTAAGCTGTTTATTGAAGCGCAACCTGATCAGGGGGCAACCTTCTCTTTTACCCTACCCTCCTAAACAGTACCGCCCCCTCCCCGGATGGGAAGGAGGCGGCATCACTGTCATTTATTACCGATCAAGTAGCCGGGGTATTCCCCAAATCACTTTGCCGCAGGCATTGTTAAAAATGCCTTCGCCGCATCGGTTGGTTAATGCACCAATTTATTAGTCGCGGCGATCACGACGATCGCGGCGGTCTCTACCTCCGCGCCGGTCACCACGGTCACCGCGGTCTCCGCGGTCACGACGAGGGCGATCTTTGGCTGCCTGGCGTTCAGCTTCCAGCTCTTCATCCGTAGGGATGGTGCCGTCGGCACGTGGCATAATGGCTTTACGGCTGAGGCGGAGTTTACCGGTCCGCTCGTCGATATCGACGATTTTGAAGGTAACCTCATCTCCTTCGGAGAAAGCATCTTCTACGTTATCGATCCGGCTGTGGCTCATTTCAGAAACGTGCAGCAGGCCATCTTTTCCACCTTCAAAACCGACGAAGACACCGTAGGGCATAATCGTTTTAACGGTACCGGTGTAGACACCGCCCACTTCGGGGGTGAAGGTGATTTTCTTAATCCGGGCAACGGCATCTTCGATGGAAGCCTTGTCGGAAGAAGCGATGGAAATATGTCCTTTACCGTCGATTTCATCAATGTTGATGTTGGTACCGGTCATTTCCTGCAGCTCCTGGATGATCTTACCGCCAGGTCCGATTACCGCACCGATGTAAGACTTCTCAATGATCATCTTCACGATACGCGGCGCGTGTGGCTTGAGGTCATCGCGTGACACCTCCAGGGTCTTAGCCATTTCCCCCAGGATGTGGAGGCGGCCTTCACGGGCTTGCTTCAGGGCTTGCTCGAGTTGTTCGTAGGGCAGACCATCGATTTTGATGTCCATCTGGCAGGCCGTAATTCCTTCGGTGGTACCGGTCAGTTTGAAGTCCATGTCGCCCAGGGCATCTTCGTCACCAAGGATATCGGAAAGGATAGCAATCTTGCCTCCTTCGGCAACCATGCCCATGGCGATACCGGCTACGGCGCGCTTAAGCTTAACTCCACCATCCATCAGGGCCAGGGATCCGGCACAAACGGTGGCCATAGAAGAGGAGCCATTGGATTCCATGATGTCTGAGACGAGACGGATCGTGTGGGTCATTTCATCGGGTAAAACCTGACGAATAGAACGGTGGGCAAGGTTGGCGTGGCCAACTTCGCGGCGGCCGGGGCCCCGCATCGGCTTTGTCTCTCCTACAGAGTAGGCGGGAAAATTGTAGTGGAGGATGAAATCGGCGTAGCTGTTTTCGTAAGCTACGTCAACCATCTGCTGGTCGGTCTTGGTACCCAGGGTAAGGCTGGTGAGCGACTGCGTCTCCCCCCGGTTAAAGATGGCAGAACCGTGGGCGGAGGGCAGGTAATCCACTTCCGTCCAGATGTCACGCACCTGATCGAATTTACGTCCGTCCAGGCGAATGCTTTCGTTCAGCATCAGGCCACGGATGGTTTTCTTCTGGATTTTATCGTAGGCAGCGCTGAGTTGCTCCTTGTTTTCCAGTTGCCATTCTTCGCCTTTCTCCTCGAGCACGGCTTCCTTGAACTCCGTCTTTACCTGCTTGAAGGCATCTTTGCGCTGCTGCTTGTTGAGGGCGCCCCGGGCAACGGTTTCCACGGCTGCTTTGACTTTACCCTCAACGTAGCTGAGGAGGTCTTCGTCAATCTCTTCAATTTCGACTTCGCGGGGGGTGGGGTTTACCTGGGCGCGCAGTTCCAGCTGTGCCTTACACATGGTTTTGATGGCCTCGTGGCCGACCTTGAGGGCTTCGATGATGGACTTTTCGTCCACCTCCTTACACTCTCCTTCCACCATCATGATGTTGTCGGCATCAGCAGCAACGATGAGGTCGAGGTCAGCATCCTTCAGCGCAGAGCGATCCGGGTTGATCACGTACTCGCCATCGATACGGCCGACACGGCACTCGGAGATTGGTCCGGCAAAGGGAATATCAGAAACCATCAGGGCCGCACTTGCGGCCAGCCCCGCCAGTGCGTCGGGCATAACTTCCGGATCAAGGGAAATCAGGTTAATAATTACCTGCGTATCGAACATGTAGCCTTTGGGGAAAAGCGGACGAATGGCCCGGTCAACGATCCGGCTAATGAGGATTTCGTAATCGTTCAGACGGGTTTCGCGGCGGAAAAAGTTGCCGGGAATCCGGCCGGCGGCGGCGAATTTTTCCTGGTAGTCGACACTGAGGGGGAAGAAGGACTGGCCTTCACGAATACTGTGCGAGGAGACGACGGAGCAGAAGAGCATGGTCTTTCCGCACTTTACGACGACAGAGCCATCAGCCTGTGTGGCCAGCTTGCCGGTTTCGATGGTTACTTCACGCCCGTTTGGCAAGGCGAAGTTAACCGTCATTGGGGTCTTATTACCCATGGTATATAAATGACTTGGTTAGTTATTCAAATTGTAGGTAGAAAGGATAACCAGGCAGTAATGCTGCTGTTACCACTTTCCTGGCACCTGCGGCCGCGCCCAAATTCCCCCGTCGGGGCAATAGGAGTACACAGCATTGCGGGCGCAACAGCGAAATAAAACAGCCTTGGAAGGGGGAGGGAGAATGTGCCGGTGGCACAGGAAAGTGCAACGCAATGGTTGCGGGGAGTCTTCATCCCGCCGGTGGTCCGCTTCTTGAACCGGCGGCAGCCGCACGTTTGCGACATCAATCTATGGTCATTTTATATCGGCGCAAAGATAGGTATTTTTCCTTCTACTGAACATCCTTAAATATTTCTGCTTTGAAACAGTAGCAACAATACTATTTTTGGTTAAACTTGCCCACCTTGCTTGCGCAGAAGACATCCGATTCTACCCCGCTGCAGTTACTGCAGCAACGACGCCAAGTGTTTCGGGTGGTAATCTTTGCCATCCTGGCGCTGCTCTCCTTATTGATTGCAGATTTTTTCGCCCTGGAAATCAGCAAAGCTTCCCGGAAGGAGCTGCTGCGGGCCAATGAACTGGAACGGACCCTCTCCAACATTCTTTCTTCCCTCCAGGACGCCGAAACCGGCCAGCGGGGGTACTTACTGACCGGCGACCAGGAGTACCTCGACCCTTACCTCAAATCGCTCCGGGCAATGCCGGAACAATTAGCAACCCTCCGGTCTTTCCTGCCGCCAAATGGCGGTGCCAAGCGCTACTACGTTATTGACAGCCTGATCATCAGTAAGTTTGACAATGTATCGGCTTCCATCGGGATAAAGCGCCAACACAAGGATTCGAGCAATTACGCGATCCCCCAGACAAATGCTCTCCTGGGCAAAGCAACGATGGATACCCTCCGGGAAGAAATAAGGCTACTGCGCAATGATGAACGGGCAAAGGTGACCAAAAACATTGCGCGCATGAAGACTCTGACGGGCCTCTCCCTGGCGCTCCGGATGATTGTAGTCCTCATTGTTTCCCTCATCCTGTACTTTATCTATTCCCGGATGCTTCCCCTTAACCTGCAGCTGGAACGGGTGATGCAGGACAAAGACCGTGAGATCAGTGTGCGGCGGGCAGCAGAGGCCCGCAACCAGGAACTGATCAAAACCCTGGAAAATAAAAACGAAGAGCTGGATAACTTTGCCTACATCGCTTCCCACGATCTGCAGGAACCCTTGCGCACGGTAAAAAACTTTGTCACCGTCATTCAGGAAGATTTTGGCGATAACATCGGCCCGGAGGGCGAAACTTATTTCTCCTTTATTACCGATGCCACGGACCGGATGAGCCTGATGATCAAAACGCTCCTGAACTACAGCCAGCTGGGCAGGGGCAAGAAAGTGAAACAGGTTGACCTGAATCAGGTCCTGGAAGGAGCCAGGCAGAACCTCCTGCACCAGATTACCGAAACTAAAGCCACCATAACGGCGGAAAAGCTGCCGACTTTACCGGGTTACCCCGTCGAACTCCAGCAGGTTTTTCAGAACCTGCTCAGCAACGCCATGAAGTTTACCCGCCCCGGGGTTCCCCCGGAGATTTCGATCAGCTGTACCAAAACCCCCACCCACTACGAACTGGCGTTTCGGGATAACGGAATAGGGATTGCCGAAAAATCCCTCGCTAAAATTTTTAAGATGTTTACCCGCGTTAACAGTGCGGGCGCCTTCGAAGGCCACGGCATCGGTCTTTCTTTTTGTCGAAAAATCATAGAATCCCACGGCGGCCGCATCAGGGTATCCTCTACCCCGGGCACCGGCTCTACTTTTACCCTAACCTTACCCCACCATGCCAAAAATGATCAAAAAGCTTAAACGGATCTTATTAATTGACGACTCTTCTGCCGACAATTTCATTCACCAGCGGTACATCGAAAAAGCGAACGTTACGGAATCAATTGTCATCAAACAAAATGGCGAAGAGGCCCTCGAGTACCTGAAGACCGTTTTAACCGACAACCAGTTTCCCCAGCCGGAACTTATCTTTCTTGACATCAATATGCCGGTTATGGATGGTTGGGAGTTCCTGGAAAAGTACCAGGAGCTGATGGCCGAGCAAAAGGCCCGGATCATTCTGACCATGCTGACCACTTCAACCGCTTCGCGCGATCGGGAACGCGCCCGGCAGTATCCTCACCTGACGGAATTTATCGAGAAACCGTTGACGGATAAAATATTGCTCGCAATCGTTCGTCAGTATTTCCCCGATCATTTTGAGCAGGAAGGGCAGGAAGAAGAATAAAGAGGATGCGTATCAGCACTACGCCGTCCTCTCAAAACGGCTGTACCTAAGCCGGAGAAGGTGTATACCTGGTGCCTTACAGCAGCTTCTGCAGGGCCAGCATTGTCCCCAGATGCATCGCTTCGTGCAGATTATTGAAGACCAGCGCATCTTCGATACTGGACAGGGTTACGCCGTAGCTGGTCGTGTATTCCCGGAAATTGCTGAAGTCTTTATGTTCCAGATCATGGACCAGTAAGTCCACCCGCTGCTGCAGGCCCTCGCCAATCAGACCATAATCTTCCTCCGGGCAGGGCGGTTCCGGCCTGGAGCCCTTGCGGTAGCGGTTGATAAAAGCTTCCCCCGACGGCAGCGGCAGGCCCGCCAGGCCGTAGGTAAGCAATTCCATCGTGGCGATTACGTGTCCGGCATTCCACAACAGGTTATTATTAAAACCAGCGGGAACCATGTTCAGCTGCTCAAAATTGTAGTTATCGTAAATTCCCTGCAGGTTCTTACGGGTGGCCCTCAGCAGGGAAACGGACTTTTCAGTATGCGGATTCATGCCCCCAAGGTAGGCATTCCGACAGCTTAAAATGGCAGAAAATATTCTGCTTGCGGCTACTCCAGCAGCAACTGCGGCACCAGCAGTTTACGCCCGGCGTTCAGCCGTGGCAAGGCCAGCAAAGTCCTTTGCAGCGGCACCCCCGTCTCCGTACTGCAAAAGGTATGGGCGCGGCCGCAGGATGCAGGGGAAGTAGTAAGCGGCCGGGCAGCTTCCAGCTGGTGCTTCACCAGCAATCGTTCTACCTGCCGCGCTGCGGCAGGTGCGGGGTCGATGATGGCGACCTCCGGCCCGCAGATGCTTTCAATATCTCCACGAATCAGGGGGTAATGGGTACACCCCAGCACGAGGGCCTCTATCTTATCCGCCAACATGGGCGCTAAGATGGGCTCCAGGTAAGCGCGGACTGCGGGGCTCCCGGCGCCTTCCGCTTCAATCAGCGGCACCAGGCCGGGGCACGGGTTTTGGTGGACGGGCCGGCTACCCAGGTACCGGGCACGTAAGGCAGCGTACCGGCTGCTGTTCAGGGTGGCGGCAGTGGCCAGCACCCCAACGCGGGCTGCAGCAGCAGCCGGCTTCAGGGCTGGTTCCAAACCTACAAACGGTACGGCGGGAAATGTCTCCCGCAATTCGTCGATGGCCAGACTGGTGGCCGTATTGCACGCCACCACCACCATCTTTACCCCGGCAGCAAGCAGCCACCGGGTAATGATCTGGCTGCGCGCAATGATCTCACTCGCCGGCCGGGGACCGTAAGGAGCGTAAGCATTGTCCGCTACGTAAAGCAGTTGCTCCTCCGGCAGGAGTTCCTGGATGGCCACGGCTACCGAAAGGCCACCGATGCCCGAATCAAAAATGCCGACAGCGCCGGAGAAAGCTCCGGGGGAGCCTTGCCACCGTAGTTTTGATCTGACCTGATCCGTAGAAGAAGATGCGTGCATTTGCGCTGCTAAGATATAAACCTTTGGGGTACCGGTGAACGAACGCGAGGCAGAATAAAAAACGGGTTATCAGTCCGTGAAGACTGATAACCCGTTGATTTGCCGAAGTACCGCTCCGGCATCTTGGTGGTCAATGACCACCCGTAGCTTAGATACCGAGCTTGGCCCGAACGGCTGCGCTGACGTCTGCAGCTTCTTCGCCGTAAAGGAGTACCTGCTGGTCAAAGATGAACTGGTAGCCACCTTCCTTAGCGACAGCTTCAATCGCCGAGTTTACACTGTCGTAAATGGGCTTGAGCAATTCAGCACGCTTTTCCTGCAGGTCAGAGACCATGTCCTGTTCAAACTTACCGATTTCGGCCTGACGGGCTTCGAGCTTTACGGATTCTTCCTGCTGCTGCTTAGGCGTAAGGTCACCGGCGGCGGCCTGGTCCTGCAGCACCTTTACGTCTGCCTGGAATTTTTCGACCATTCCCTGGCCTTTCTTCTGCAGCTGCTTCTGCAGTGCTTCAAGGTTAGACTCGGCAGCCTTCATGGCGGGCATTTCAGCGAGGATGGCCGCAGAGTTTACGTAGCCGAATTTTTGTGCGGAGACGGTTGCCGTGGCGGCAAGCATCATTACGGCCACGAGGGCCAGTTGGAGAAACTTTTTCATTGGTTTTTAATTGAGTAGTTATCAATTAGCGGGCGCAAAGATAATAAGATTACGGTACCGACTAAAGATGACGTGAGTAATGTCCTTGGTTGGACGTGTTCAAAGGGATTAATTTTTCAGCGCTCGCAGGATATCATCCGTCTTGTCGTAAGTGTCGCTGGCGAAAATAATGCCCGCGGCACCGGCCCGGTCGAAGATGTAGTCGTACCCGCGGGTAGAGGCATACTGCTCAATGGCTTCGTAGACCGCATCCTGAATGGGTTTTACCAACTCCTGACGACGCTGGAAGAGGGCACCTTCAGGGCCGAAACGATCACGCTGCATCGCCTGCACCGCTTTTTCTTTATTGATGATTTCATCTTCCCGGCTGGCGCGTTGGTCTTCCGTCAGCAAGACCTGGTCGGCCTGGTATTTGTTGTACATGCCTTTGATGACGTCGTACTCCTGGTTGATTTCCTGCTGCCATTTCGCAGCCAGTTGGTCGAGTTGTTCCTGGGCATCCTGGTACTCCGTAATGCTGCTGAGAATGCGCTCCATATCAACGGAGGCAAATTTTTGAGCATTCAGGCTTGTGCCGAAGCCAAACAAGGCTACCAGGGCTAGGAGAAAAAGGTTACGGATACGCATGATAATTGTTCTTTTAGGGTCCAAAAGTAATTCCGGCCGGCGGGCCGTCTGACCATATAGACGCACCCGGCAGGTTGAAGTTACGCCCTTTCCGAATATTTAAGAAACCAGCTTTTGACGTAACTACTTGTTATTCATACAACTACAGCAAAACGAAGTAATTTTCACCTTAGGGTGTTTAACTAAAAATTAACGGCCTCCCCCCAGGCAGCGGCCTCATTTCGGGCCCGAAAGCGGTGCAAATGGGCCTGATTCTTCCGGCAGCCTGCTCCCGCAACGCAACCATTGCCCCTGCGGCCGCGCCCCCTTGGCCTGGTTCCACTGAAAATGAGCGGGTGAAACCCGCCGGAGAACGCAACTAATTATGGTTGCCGGCGTATAACTAAGGTAACCAAAACAACGTAAAAATGGCCCTGAAAGCCGGAGACAAAGCCCCCCTTTTCACGCTTTACGCAGCTGACACCAAAGAGGTTTCCCTGAACGACTACGCCGGGCGAAACGTCGTCATATTATTTTTCCCCCTGGCCTTTACCGGGGTTTGTACCACGGAACTTTGTACGATGCGCGATGCCCTGGCCGACTTTAACAACCTGGACACCGACGTACTGGCCATCAGCGTAGATTCCGTCTTTACCCTCGCTAAATTCAAGGAGCTGGAAAAGCTAAATTTCCCCCTCCTCAGTGATTTCAACAAGGAAATCAGCCGCCAGTACGGCTCCCTGTATGATACCTTCGTAATGGGCATGGAAGGGGTAAGCAAGCGCTCCGCCTTTATCGTTGATCGTGAAGGAATAATCCGCTACGCCGAGGTGCTTGATTCCGCAGGAGATTTGCCTAACTTTGCAGCAATCAAGGAAACTTTGCAGACACTGTAGCTGTTTCCGAAAAGTAAATTATTGCCATTCAAGATGTTATACGCACACGCCGGACAAGAGGACGTCCTTCTCGAGGAAGATATCGATACGGGGATCGGTGAACCTGCTGATCTGATCGTGTACAACGATGATCACAACACCTTTGATTGGGTGATGAAGAGCTTCGAGGAGATCCTCGGCCATTCTTCTACGCAAAGTGAACAGCTTGCCCTCCTCATTCACTTTAAGGGCAAAGCTACCGTCAAATCTGCCGCCATGGCGGAGTTGCGCCCCAAGCGGGAAGCGCTGGTAGACCGGGGGCTTTCCGCAACTATTGAAGGCCGGTAACCGGGCCTACGTCGGTTATCCCTAAAGTCAAGGTGGTTCAGCTATAAGTCTGGCAGGTCTCCCGCCCCCTGCGGGCATAATGCGTAACTGCCAAGAAATACCAACGGACTAATCAATGCCGCTTTACCGCTTAGATCCCCGCTTTCCGGAACTATTCCCGGACCCACTCCAAACGAACGGTCAGCAGCCGGCATGTTTTGGTGGGGACCTCAGCCCCGAGCGCCTTTTTAATGCCTATCGATTAGGCTACTTCCCCTGGTTCAGCGAGGGGGAACCCATTTTATGGTGGCACCCCGACCCGCGGTTCGTCCTTTTTCCGGACAACCTCAAGGTCAGCAAAAGTATGCGGCCCTACTTCAACCAACAGAAATACAGGGTTACCTATGACACCCACTTCAGGGAGGTCATGGAGGCTTGCCGCAACACCTTTCGGCCCGGACAGTGGGGCAGCTGGATTACGGATGACCTGATCGAGGGCTACGTAGGCCTTTTCGACCTGGGGCTGGCCCATAGTGTGGAAGTATGGGAAGCGGGAGAGCTGGTCGGCGGCTTGTACGGCCTGGCACTCGGCAAGGTTTTCTTCGGCGAGTCCATGTTTCACCACCGGCCCAACGCCAGTAAGTTTGCCTTCATCAGCCTCGTACGCAAACTGAAGGAACTCGGCTTCCGGCTTATCGACTGTCAGCAGGAAACAAGTCACCTTACCTCCCTTGGCGGAGAAGGCATCTCCAGGGAGAAGTTCCTGGAGTTGATCGGCCCCATACCGGAAGAAGGAACCATCTGGCGCTAATGTTACGGGCAGCTGCCCGCAAATAAAAACGCCACGCCTTCAGCCGGCATTCCCCATTGGTGATCCCAAAGGTGTACCGACTGAAAACGTGGCGCGTAGCTGAAGCTGCTTACCGGAGGGCAAGTAGCTCAATCAGGGCCGGTTAGTCCATTTTCTTTCCGGAGCCCAGCGCAGACAAGGATGCCTTATTGAGGCGCACGTAGTCCATATTACCTGCTTTCTCAGCAAGCATCAGCGACTTCTCGTAGGCCATTTGGGCCTCCTTCTTCATACCAAGGCCTTCCTTGATCAGTGCCTCGCGGCGTACCATCCAGTAACGCTGGTCATCGCCGGCCATTTTATTGGCCTTCTCGATGTAGCCCAGGGCTTCCTTCATCCCTTCCTGGCCTCCGTTCTCGGAGAGGAAAGTAGCAGCCTGGTAGTAATCGTTCATGCCGGGGCCGGCCATCACTTGCTTGATCTGGGCCATCACTTGTTCCTTAGCCTTCGTCTTTACCGGCAGGGCGGCCATGGTGTTGCCCCAGATCATAACTACATCCGCACCGTCCATCGTGTGGTTTTGCGTCATGATCGTGAAGGTTTCCATCGTCGTGGGAGACGCCATTGCCTTCACCTTCGCCGTAGCCGCGGGGGTCTTTTCCACGTAGCTGTTCCAGCTTCCGCTTTCGTAGGGGAACAGCATTACTTCCCATTCGCCGGCCATTGGCTTGGTCAGAACTGCGTAATCACCAGCCTTGAGTTCCTTGCCGCCGACCATAACGTCACCCCCAAAGGTGAACTTAGTCGCCTGGTTAGCACCGGTACGCCAGATTTCACCAAAGGGCACCAGACCGTCTTTAGCGAAGAGGGTACGCCCTTTCATCCCGGGCCGGCTATAGGTAACGTGGAAATCCGTCAGGCCGATTTGTGTTTCCATCTTTACCGTTGGTGAAGCGGATGGGGTCTGGAGTTGGGCCTGCAGGCCGGCCGTGAAGAGCAGGGCCAGAGCCGCAAGCGCAAGAGAAAATAGTTGTTTACGCATGATGTAGTGTTGGTTTTGGTTTTTTGGTAAAATTTACCAGATGGATAAGGTCGTAAGCTCGTGGAAGGTTCAATCCTGACCAGAGCAGTTCCCTCCGCGAAAGTAACCAATCTCCGGGTAAACTGCTACAATTGTAGTAGTAGATGATCATTCGTGGGGGGACTGGCCGTTGAGGCCCGGCAATACGCCAGGCTGCGCTGGGCATTCATCCGTTACCTAAAGCAACGGGCGGAGGCCCGGAAGTCTGGTTATTTACGGATACCTTCAATGAAGGCGCGTACCCCGTGGTGGCTCACGGTCTTACCGTGAAAATGGGCCTGGGTGCTGGCCCGTTCCTGCGGCGTTGCGTTGAAGGAGGAAAGGATGTTCTGCAGGTGCATTTTCATGTGTCCTTTCTGAATGCCGGTCGTAACGAGGCTGCGGAGGGCGGCAAAATTCTGCGCCAGCCCTGCGGCAGCCATGACACACATCAATTCTTCGGCGGAGGGGCGGTCAAGAATGTCGAGTGCGACATTTGCCAGCGGATGTAGTTTGGTAAGTCCCCCGACGGTCCCCAGCGCTAGTGGCAGGGTCAGCTCGAAGTGAAAAACATCGTGGTCGATCCGGCAGCGGCTCAGGCCGCGGTACTGCCCGTCCTGGGCGGCAAACGCATGCGTGGCCGCTTCAATAGCCCGGAAGTCGTTCCCCGTAGCGAGGACAACGGCATCGACGCCGTTCATGATTCCCTTATTGTGGGTAACCGCCCGGTAGGGGTCTTGCCGGGCAATGTCAACGGCATACTGAAAACGCCGGGCAAAATCTGCCGCATCTACGGTACTTCCGGGAATATTCATCGCTTCGATGGGGCAGGAGACCCACGCTTTGACAATGCAGTTGGGGGTATGGTTACTCAGGATAGCCATGATCACCTCCAGTTCTCGTTCGTCTGCCTCCAAAGCGGGGCAGGTGGCCGCCCAGCGCTCGAGCTCCTGCCCGTAGGCTTCCAGAACAGTATTGATGAAGTTGGCCCCCATGCTGTCCGCCGTTCCGAAACGGACGAGGAGCTGGTAACAATCCGGTGCTACTTCGGGCAGGTGTTTCCAGGTCAGGCCCCGGACACCGCCGCCCCGTGCTTCCATCCGCGCAGTCAGTTCGGCCGTTTGGGCGCGGACGCGGGTGCAAAGATCGGTCAGGAGTGCCGCCCGCCGTTCGGGCCGGCCGTTCCAGCGAAAGTGCAGTTGGCCGAGTTTCTCGGCCGCAATTACTTCTGCGTGAAACCCGCCCCGCGTCATCCAGTATTTGGCGGCGGCGGAAGCCGCCGCTACGACACTTGATTCTTCGATGACCATCGGCACGGCGTAGGTCCGCCCGTTCACCAAAAAGTTGGGGGCGACCCCGAAAGGCATGGGGAAGTTGGCGATGGTGTTTTCGCTGAAGTTATCGATAACGGCCTGCAGGCCGTTGTCGGCAGCATCAAAACGCCGCAGTTCCCTGTCCTGATCTGGTTGCAGGAAGTATTCCACCAGCCAGGCTCTTCGTTCTGCCTTGGTTTTCCGGCTGAAGCCGTTAATTTTTTTCTTATCGTCGTTATCCACGGTTGGCGGATTTTTTTATTACCGGGGCCGAAGGTAAGCCGCCGCCAGCTCAAGGCCACGAATTTGGGTACGCACGTAACTCGCTAAAGTCGCATAATCCTCGCGGGCGTACCGCAGGAAGGCGGAAGCCTGGCCGTAAACGGCCGGCAACAACGCCCGCTCCGTCAGGTAGTAGCCATCGAGGAAATTTCGCAACCCGCCACTGATGATGAGCTGCTTACACTGCACCTGCGGCCGCGCCCCTGCCTCTGCTTCCGTGACCAGTTTATTAATCGTATCCACCATCTCCACGGCGGCGTGGCCGACCTGGACAATCGGTCCGTAAGCAGCCCGGCTCAGGTCGTCCGCCCGGAACAGTTCCAGCTTGCTGAAGTTGGTGCCGCCACTGGCAGCCGTATCGATGGCCAACAGCGGTAGCTCCAGGAGCGCCGCCAGGCTCCGGGGGCCCATCCCCTGCCCTACTTCCTTGACGATGAGGGGCAGCTCCGGCAGGGCCGCCAGGGTCGCCCTGATCGTGGCCAGGGGCGAGACCGTGAAGCGATCTCCTTCCGGTTGCATGGCTTCCTGAAATGGATTTACGTGGATGATGAGTCCGTCGGCCCGCAGGAGGTCACACATCTGGCGAATGTCCTCCGCCCGGCCGGCATCGAGCATTTCCTGTACCTGCGCGACCCCAAGGTTGGCAAACAAGGGTACACCATCGCCCGTCAGGGGGCGGATATCAAAATCCCGCAACCGCTCCTGGCCGTAAAGCAGCGGCCGGCAAGACCCCAGCCCCATGCCCAACCCGAATTCAGCACAGGCCTGCGCCAGGTTCTGGTTGATGACGTAGGCTTTTTCCGTCCCTCCGGTCATGCTGCTTACCCACAGCGGCGCCTTCATTTTCCGGGCGCCAAAAGCCACTTCGGGCAAGGAACCCGCTGCCGGATGGGCGGCCAGCAATGGCTCGTAATCAAAACGAGGGTCCAGCCCCATGGCATCGACCTGGGAGCGGAACGCCAGTTCAATGTGGTCTTCTTTCCGGCTTTCGCCGGTAGGATCCTCAGTCGGAGAATGATGCATAGTTGCGGATAGTATCTCGGGCATAAATGCCGAACAGGGAGACAAGGTAATGGTTTAAAAATGGTTGTGCCTGGCGGTCCGGGACAGCCTGGCTTGGCTACCGCAGGCTTATTCGGTAAAATCTTCGCTCGTCAGCCAAAGCAGGAGGAGCGAGGGGGGCCGTTCCTGGCTGTTGGGGGGGTGCCCGCCGGGAGAGCGGGCAACAAAATCACCAGGCGGAGGACGTAGGCTGAACCAAGTGCTTTTACCGTCATTCCACCTGCCGTAGGAATAACTGCTGTAAAAGTGGCCTGCAGCTCAAGCCGCCCTTGTCGCGGGGTCGGGAAAAAGAGACAATTGCCACACCGCGCAGGAGCGCGAACCGACCGGAGCAGACAAAAAAAGAGGCAACACCGTTGCCTCCCAATAACCCCAAAAAACCAAATGAAAACTAAATAATTCAAGCAGACGCAATATATACTACCGCTCGAACGTAGCTACAAGGTATAATAAATTTTTAGAGCACCAAGCGTTTTGTGAAAAAAAATTCACGCCCTTTGAATTTTCGACTGTGCCCGGGAATTAAACACCAGATAAACCGGACATTACTTCCTGCGCAAACAAACTCAATTACCCGCTACGTGTTACCTTTGCAACCATGGCTGTAACACGAATTATCAGTGGCATAATTATT
>JAUIIF010000509.1 GCA_030431945.1 Bacteroidia bacterium
AACGACTGAAACAGAAGAGAAAATTAAAGAACTTACCAAGGCCACTATACGTTGTGTTCCGCTCGATCAGGATGAGGAAGCCGGGAACTGCGTTGTAGTCGTTACCGAAACCTACGAGACCTGCAGATGCAAAGTTGCCGATACCGGCGTTACCGGTAAGACCGTAGCTGGCACGTAACTTCAGCTGGCTGAAGGGAGATTCAAGATCCCGGGCAAAGTCGTATCCGGCAGAAATGGCGGGGAAGAGACCGTAAAGGTTGTCAGAACCGAAACGGGAGCTACCGTCGTACCGCGCACTGGCATTGACGAAGAACTTATCGTCAAAAGAGTAGCCGGCCTTCAGGAGGTAACCGACGAAACGGTAACCGGTGTTGGAGCCACCACCACCGGTGATTTCAGCAGCAGAGTTCAGCGTAAGCAGGCGGTCATCCGCAAAAGTATTACCGTTTACGTTTAAGGAACGCTGGGCGTTGTTCTGTACGGAGAAACCGGCAAGGAGGTCAATAATGGAACGGCCGGATTCAATCACGTAAGAAGCCGTATTGTCCCAGGTGTAGTTCATTACTTCCTGGTGCTGCGCGCTACCGGTACCACCGGAGCCGAAACCGTCAGTGGTCAGGGAGCTGGACTTCTGGAAGTCCGTCAACGTAATGTACTGGGTACCGAACTCACTGCGCAATTTGAAATTGGTAAGGGGCTCAAATTGTACGAAGGTCTTAGCCAGTACCTGGTTGGTCGTCAGGGAAATGTCCTGTTCTTCCAGGTTGATCAGCGGGTTACCGGCGAACTGGGCCCGTCCGGTGCTCGTCCGGATGATACCACCACGCGTGTTACCATTTTCATCAAATGGATCGAGGTTGGGGAACGCCAGGGCAGCGTACGTCTGGGGTGAAGCAACGTTGTTGTCCTCGTTCTGACGGTTGTTGACCGTCCGCGTAGGGTTCAGGTTGATACCGGCCCGGAACTTATCTCCGAGGCGAGCCTCTACGTTCATCTTCAGGCTGTAACGCTTCAGGTTAGTGCTTTCTACCCAGCCGTCTTCATCACGGTAAGTACCGCCGATGTAGTAGGAAACGGTATTGGTACCACCGGAAACACTGGCACTGGTCTCTTGCACCTGACCTTCACGGGTTACCAGGTCCAGCCATTTGGCGTCCGGCTCATTGGCGGGGTCAGCGTAAAGATCAGTAGAGGCAGGATCGCCACCACCCGCCAGGAAAGCACGGTTCCAGAGCTCAGCGTACTGAGGGCCGGAAAGCAACTCGTACTGGTTGGTGGGGTTGGTCAGACCAAAGTAAGTGTTTACGGAAACCTTGGCCTTCTGGTTGAAATCACCAGACTTAGTAGTGATGATAACTACACCATTCGAACCACGGGAACCGTAAATAGCTGCAGAAGCAGCATCCTTAAGGACGTCGATGCTCTCAATGTCAGCAGGGTTGATGTTTACCAGTGGGTTGGTACCAGGACCACCGAGCTGGAAACCTTCAATGTTAGCTTCCATGATTACCCCATCCACTACGTAGAGTGGCTGGTTATCACTGTTGATGGAGCCGACACCACGAACGCGTACCGAAGTCTGCGCGCCCAACGTACCGGAGTTGGAGTTGATGGATACACCGGGAAGACGTCCCTGCAATGCGTTCTCGAAGTTGGTGATCGGCACGTTTTCAAAAGCTTCCGTACCCACGGAGGCAATCGAAGTCGTGAGCCGGCGACGGGTAGACGCACCGTAGCCCGTTACCACCACCTGTTCAAGGGTAGTCGTGTTCTCCGACATGGAAATGTTGTAGGTGGTCTGGCCAGCTACTACCGGAACCTCCAGCGTATTAAAACCAGTGTAGGTAACAACAAGGAACTCCGTGTTGGCCGGCAGGTTGAGGGTAAAGTTACCATCAATGTCCGTGACCGTACCGGAGGTCGTCCCCTTAGCGAGGATGGAGGCTCCGATCAACGTCTCACCGTTTTGATCGGTCACCTTACCAGAAATGGACTGAGCCTGCAGCGCGGTGAAGCCACTGAAGACCAAGACCCAAAGTAAAAGTCTCATTCTATGCATATTTAGGTTAAAAATTGTGTGGTTAAAAGGCTCAAAAGTGATTCCGCCAGCATGGCGGATGTTTTGTTGGATAAGTTTAGCTTGTCAGGGCAATCGATAGGGTACGAAATGTCTTAGGAACAATTATGTTCAATACACAGGCCACTTTCAAACGGCAGGTGTTGGCTGTCCGCTGCTTTGCTTTTTGAGGTAGAAGCATTAAATGTCTTTAATGTGACATTTGGTGCTGATGAGCCCGAAAAAAGAGGCGTTTTATCGAACAATGTGGGGTGTTATTTCCGTTTTGCGCATTTTTTTCAGCTACTCAACCAACCATTACAGTTGCAAATCCCTCGCGTTCCAGCAGCCTGCCGCCGTAAGTCCTCCCTTACGTGCCGCCAGGATGCCGTAGCGGATGTCATCAATACCTCCGCTGGCGTGTGCGTCAGGGTTAATGCTGATTGGTACCCCTTTTTCCAGGGCGTAGGGGATCCAGGTCCAGTCCAGGTCAAGCCGGTAAGGGTTGGCATTCAGTTCAATCACCACCTGATGCTCGGCACAGGCATCGATGATGCGTTGGTGGTCAATGGGGTAGCCGGAACGGCTCAGCAGTAACCTTCCCGTAGGATGCCCCAGCATGGTGGTATACGGGTTGGCAATCGCCGTCAGTAATCGTTCCGTCGCTTTTTCCTCTTCCATGTTCAACCCGGAGTGAATACTTGCGATCACGACCTCGAATCCTTGCAGAATCTCTTCCTCGTAATCGAGACTGCCGTCCGCCAGGATGTCACTTTCAATACCTTTATAGATACGGAAAGGAGCCATTTCCTGATTGAGGCGGTCTATTTCCTGCCACTGCTCCTGTACGCGCGCTACGGAAAGCCCGCCGGCGTACACGGCGGTCTTGGAGTGATCCGTAATGACCAGATAGGCAAAGCCTTTGTCCCGCGCTGCTTCCGCCATCTGCTGCAAACTGTGGATACCGTCAGAGTAGGTGGAATGGCAGTGGACAACCCCCCGGATATCTGTTGTTTCGACCAGGGTAGGGAGGGCGTCAGCAGCGGCCAGGGCCAGGTAGTGACCATCTTCCCGCAACTCCGGCGGGAGGAAGGCAAGGCCTGCTTTAGCAAAAACGTCTTCTTCGGAGGCGATGTTCTGAAAGTCGACACCGGGATGTTGTCCGACAAAAGCTTCCAGGAATGCTTTGGTTCCGGTATGCCGGAATTGCTTACTCCCGAAATTTTCCTGTTGGCAATGGTGCAGCGTAACCGGAACCCCCTCCAGGGTGGCGGTGGTGGTGTTCTCTTCGGTGGTGATGTTTTCCAGTCCCGTCAATTCGGGCGCGGCCGCAGGTGCCAGGGTGGTAACGAAGGCAAGCCTGGTCAGGGTAGGGCAGGCGCGCCGCAGCGCGCCCGTACGGGCAAATTTTTCTTCCGGGAACTGTTGGTCCCATTGCGCGAGGAAAGGGGTGGCGATCCGGTCCAGCGTCCGGTAAAGGTACTGCCCCTGGCTGCGCTGATGAAATTCCAGCTTTTCCCGCAGGCTCTCCTGGGTTTTTTCACCAAACCCCTTGAGTTCCACCAGGCGGTTTTCGTTGATGGCGTACAGGAGCTGACCGACCGTAGTCACCCCCAGGCCATCCCAGACCGCTTTGACTTTCTTCGGCCCAAAACCGCGGATGTGTAACATTTCAACAATACCGGCGGGTGTTTTTTCTTTCCACTTTTCCAGGGTTTCCATGCTGCCGGTAGTACTCAATTCGTGGATTTTGGCGGCGATAGCTTTGCCAAC
>JAUIIF010000510.1 GCA_030431945.1 Bacteroidia bacterium
TCCGCTTCCGGATGTGGTTTCCGCAGCGGGAGCAAACGGTTAAGCGAATCCTGATTACCCTCCCGGTACTGGCCGTTATGGTAGGACTGGTGTCGGCCGTCTCCATTCCCCTCATCTCACTGGTTTCGTTACCGGATACGGTGCCACAACCTTCCGTTTTCTACAAAAGTGTCATGTCTTACACTTTGGTTCTGATGGTGGTAGCGGCTTACGAAGGGACCTTCTTTTTTATGAAGTACCAGGAAAGCCTGCTGGAGCAGGAGCGCCTGGCCCGGGAGAATATGCAAACCCAGCTGGCCGTGCTCAAGCAGCAGATGAACCCTCATTTTCTGTTCAACAGCCTCAATACGTTGGTCAACGTAATCCCCGAAGATGCGGCCAAAGCGACCGTTTTCACCCAACGGCTGGCGGCCGTTTACCGGCGTATTCTGGAGTACCGCCACAAGGAGCTGATCGGCCTGGAAGAAGAACTGGTGGCGTTGCAGGATTACATCTTCCTGATGCAAACCCGGTACGAAGAGAAGCTGGTCGTAACCTGGCGCTTGTCTGAGCGGGTAAAGGAACTACAGGAGGCGCGCACGCAGGTGCCTGCCGGGGAGGAGGAGCCGTGTGAAAAGGCCGGGTTGGCTCCCTTCGTCCCGGCTCAGCTGCGGCAGCATCAGATTGTTCCGTTGTCCGTGCAATTGCTGGTGGAAAATGCGATCAAGCACAACGTGATCAGCGCCGAGCATCCGCTCCACCTGGAAATTATCCTGGAGCATACGATGGTAACCGTTCGGAACCGCCTGCGGCTGCGCGACCGAAAACTCAACTCCACCGGCTGGGGGCATCACAACCTGCAACGACGCTACGAAAGCCTGACGGACAAACAAATGATTGTCCGGCAAACGGATACCGAATATGCCGTAAGCCTGCCCACCATTCCGCCGCAGGTGGTAGCGCGGGCGGGGGTAGGTTAGCCACTGCGGTTAAAGCATCCATGCGGGCCCGCTCCAACAGCATGGCTGCTTAAGCCGTTGCCCCTCCCCGGAAAAACACCAGCTAACGCCGGTTATCTGAGCCGCACCAATCTACTGTTCCCATCCATCTATCCATCTACCCCTCCCTCCCATGACCTGCTGGATCATCGAAGACGAACCCCCTGCCTTGCGCCGGTTGACGAAGTTGTTAGCCGAAGTACGCCCGCAACTCCACATTGCTTTTACCACCGATTCCATTGCATCCTGCGTGCGCGCCCTGCAAGATCAAGTCCATCCGGACCTGATTTTCAGCGATATCCATCTGGCCGATGGGCTCAGCTTCAGCATCTGGGAGCAGGTGGACTGTACCAGCCCCATCATTTTTACCACGGCTTATGACCAGTACGGGGTGCGGGCGTTCCGGGTAAACAGCATTGATTACCTGATGAAACCGATCGGCGCACCGGAACTGGAACAGGCCCTGGACCGGCTGGCCCAGCGGACGGCGCCGTTGCCGCACCAGGATTGGTCGCGTATCGCCGCCTTAATTCAGGAACGGCAGCCCGCTTACCGCGAGCGGTTCCTGGCCCAAAAAGGACAGGAATGGCTCCCCATCCGGGTCGCTGACCTGCGGCAAATTTATTCTCAGGATGGCCTCACTTTCGCCCTGACCACCCAGGGGCAGCGGGTACTGCTGGACGATGTGCTGGACCGAATTGAAGAAGAACTCGATCCCCGCACCTGGTTCCGGATTAACCGGGCCCAGATTATCCACGTCGAGGCCGTTCGCAAGGTGCAACCCTATTTTAACCACCGCCTGGCCCTGGAACTCTCCCCCAGGGGCGAAGGAGAAAACATCGTCAGCAGGCCGCGGGTGAAAGCCGTGAAGGAATGGCTGGGAAAGTAGCGGCTTTGGCAAACCGGGGCGTAGAAAAGCGCTGATCGGCTCCACGAGCCGGACTGACGCAACCCACTGCGGAAACCGGCAGCGCTGAAAAAAATCCGGAAAAAAGAAAAGCACGTACGCCAAAGCCAGGCAATCAGGCATTTACTTGTTATAGATACTATTTTTAAATCAAGTAAATATGACCCTCAGCTCTTTTCGCGGCACTGTATTTTATTCCATTGAGGAGGCCATCAAGAACTACCGGCGGTTTGCGCAGGAGCGGATTCAGCAAGTGGTGCCTGACCTGACGGTCAATCAGGTGCTGCTGTTGGTCCTGGTGGCGGAGTCTCCGGGGATGCCCCAGGCGGAAATGGCGGACATTCTCTTTAAAGACGAAGCGGCAGTAACCCGGATGGCCGAGCGCTTGGTGAAGCGTGGTTACCTGGAGCGTAAGCCCAACCCTGCAGACCGGCGGCGGCAGCGACTGGAAGTAACGACTGGGGGACAAACAGTCGCGAATCAATTGGCACCGCTCATCCGCGCTAACCGGGAGCAGGCCACGGAGGGGCTCTCCGTAAACGAACAGGCGGAATTGCGCCGGTTGCTCCGTAAGATCACTCAAAACTGTAAAAAGTAATTTCAATGAAATCTGTATTTCTCTTCTGCCTGGCGTGCAGCTGTGCCTGGCTGACTTCCTGCGGCCCTGCCGATCCTTTTGTGACTTCACCGGCCGACCTGGGGCTCCTCCTGGACGATCTGGGGAATACGGACGGCTACAGCGGGGTCGTCTTAATTACTGCGGATGATTCCGTGGTGCTTACCCGTCATTACGGTCTGGCGGATATAGCTTCCGGGACGCCCAATACCCTGGAGACAAGGTTCAATTTGGCCTCGATGAACAAGATGTTTACGGCGGTAGCTGTCCTGCAGTTGAGGGATGCGGGAAAAATTAGTCTTTCTGATCTGGTGGGAAAACACCTGCCGGATTATCCTGATGCCGTTGTCCGCGACAGCGTTACGATTGAGCAGTTACTTACCCATACCTCAGGATTAGGAGATTACTTTAACGAAAGAATAGAGTCTCGTGACCCTAATACCATCCGGACCCTCGAGGACTACCTGGAGTTGTTTGCCGGAGACCCACTGGCCTTCCGGCCGGGAGAAGGGTTTGCGTACAGTAATGCGGGGTACATCGTGCTGGGCCTGATCCTGGCCGAGGTAACCGGAAAGGATTATTTCAGGTACATCCAGGAAACAATTTTCACCCCGCTGGGTATGGAGAACTCGGGCTGGTATCACGGAGATACGCTTGTGCCCGGAATCGCCACTGCTTACGTGGAAAGGGATTCTGCCGGCGCCTGGGTTCCCAACCCCTACCTGACGATGAAGGGGAGCTCTGCTGGTGGTGGCTATGCTACTGCAGGAGACTTACTGAAATTTGCTACAGCTTTACGAGACGGTAAACTGGTCGCCAGCGCTACGCTTGCCGAAATGACGGATGATGCGCAAGGTAATGGTTATGGCTACGGCCTGAGTTTACGTAACCTGAACGAGGTGGTCGTTTACGGGCATAACGGTGGTTTTCCCGGCGTAGCTGGAGAAGTGGACATTCTGCCGGCTAAGGGTATTATTGCCGTCACCCTTTCCAACCGAAGTCCTCGCGCAGGCTGGGCTACGGCCCGTTCCCTGATCCGGGATGCGATGGTTGGCCCGACGGACGAGTCCGCCAAGCTGATGAATGCCGAAGCCCTGGTCGCTACCCTGAAGCATCAAGGCTTGGCAGCCGCACAGGAGCAGCTTTCCACGCTGAATGGTATGGTCTCCGAGCAGCAACTCATCAGCAGCGCGGAAAAACTGGAAAAAGCCGGGGAGCGACCAGTCGCCATTGAAGTAATGCAATTAACGGTTACGGCCTTCCCCAAATCCTGGTTTCCGGTATCCATCCTGGCGGACCTTCAGATCAAGGAAGCAGATACCACCAG
>JAUIIF010000511.1 GCA_030431945.1 Bacteroidia bacterium
TCCTGAATGCCGTAGGCGAATTCCAGTTCCTCCGGGGTGTAGGTGATGTCGCCCAGCAGCTCCAGGTTTTGTTGCAGGACCTCCCCGCCGGCCCGGTTGACCAGCACTTCGTGCAGGCCCGAAACCAGCGTGATCTCGTACTCCACGTTCGCCATGATGGCGGCGCCCCTGGCAATTTCTTTGACGCGTTCCCAGACGGGAATCATGCCTTCCCGCTTGGAATCCCGTACCCGCACCCAGTACCTGGCGTAATCCGGCACAACGTTGACGACGTCGCCGGCTTGTTGCATGTGGGTGTGGATGCGGACGGTGGGGCGGATGTGTTCGCGGTAGGCATTGATGCCGGCGCTCATCAGCTCCATCGCATCAGAGGCGGAGCGGCCATTCCAGGGGTCTCCGCTGGCGTGGGCGGCTTGTCCGCGGAATTCGACGATGAAATCGACCAGGGCCAGGGAGGACTGAACGTTGGCACTGGTTTTGGCGGAGGGGTGCCAGTCCAGGCAGGCGTCCAGGTCTGCGAACTGGCCGTCGCGGGCCAGGTAGAGCTTACCGAAGTACTTCTCCTCGGCTGGCGTGCCGTAGAAACGGACGGTCCCCGTTATTTCTCCGCGGTCCATAGCGTCCTTAATGGCTACGGCAGCGGCGAGGCTGCCCACGCCGAAGAGGTTGTGGCCGCAACCGTGGCCGGCCGC
Source organism: Bacteroidia bacterium (assembly GCA_030431945.1). Classification (GTDB taxonomy): domain Bacteria; phylum Bacteroidota; class Bacteroidia; order Chitinophagales; family Saprospiraceae; genus Neolewinella. The sequence continues at coordinate 693 of JAUIIF010000511.1, forward strand.
TCCGGGCTGCAGGGGCGACTTGGTGGGCTGCGCCTTCTGGCTGATGCCCGGCAGGGCATCGAACTCACCGAGAATACCGATGATAGGTTTACCACTCCCGTACTCGGCAATGAAGGCCGTCGGCATCTCCGAAACGCCCCGGCGGACGCGAAAGCCTTCCCGCTCGGCGTAGTCGGCCAGGATTTTCGCACTCTCCCCTTCTTCAAAAGCAACTTCGGCCAGGGCCCAGATTTTGTCGGACATCTCAATCAGCTGCGCCTCCCGCTTTTCAATGGAAGTGACCAATTTTTCTTTCGCCGCCGGCATTTGCTGGGCAGTGAGTTGGGGACTGATGCCACCGAGCAGGAGGGCGAGGACGCAGGTGCGTAGTAAGGCATTGGAAAGCAGTAGTGATCGCATAGTTGTTGTTGTAGTGGATGGGTGGCTAAAGTTAGGGAAAGGATCGGGAACTTTTGGGGCTGGCGGAGCGTGGGAGGCGCGTAAGCGCGCTCGGAGCTAACTGCTGGCGGAAATATGCTATTTGCAAGCCATGCATTTACGGGAGCAAAAGTATCTTTGGGGGGGGACGGAGTTAAGGGGATGTGGGGTTCCCTGTTAATTATTCTCCAGGCAAGCTAAACGGACAAATGAAATAAAATGAAAAGAGTAACGGGAATCGGAGGCGTTTTTTTCAAATGCAAGGAGCCTAAAAAGGTAACCGAATGGTACCAGAAGCATCTTGGGTTGGCAACCAATCCTTACGGGGCAACCTTTGAATGGTATGAAAGTCCGGATAGCACCACAAAAGCACAAACTCAATGGACACCATTTCCTGAAGATTCAACATACTTTGATCAACAGTTCATGCTAAACTATCGCGTTGAAAACCTGGATGCGCTTATCATAGCATTGAAAAAGGAAGGGGTAACAGTTATCGATGAAATTGAAACCTTTGACTACGGTAAGTTCGTTCATATACTTGATGTAGAAGGTAATAAAATTCAGTTGTGGGAAGCTACGCACTAGCAGGCAGGGAGATCCTGCACCACCTCACTACAGCTGTTGGCTAAGTTGCGCTTACTGACTTGCTACAACTTGGGGTGGAGGAAGGCTCGGGCAGCTCAGGCTTCCTCAGCGGTACCTTCCTCGCCATGTTATCATTTCCAGTTGGAGCAGTGCCCGCAGAAATCACGCCTTTAGCCTGTTGCGGGAAGCTGACCAAAACGACCCTTGGATGCGGGTACAGGGATGAGTAAAATAATGACGGTAAAGAGAGACGTTCTACGGGCACCCGTAGTGTGAAACCTGTACAACGAATGAATAACGAGCAAACTGCCATACGGACCACCTATTTCAGCATAATTGGAAATTCCGCCTTAGCCTTGATAAAGGGAGTCGCGGGCGTTTACGGCAATTCTTATGCCTTAATCGCAGATGCGATTGAATCAACCACAGACATTTTTGCTTCCCTTTTAGTGCTGTTAGGTTTTAAATACGCAAAACGGCCGGCGGACGAAAATCATCCTTACGGACACGGGAAAATTGAGCCTCTAATTACCTTTGGCGTGGTTGCTTTTCTTGTCGTCTCTGCTACAATAATCGCTTACGAGAGTATTCAGAATATTCAGACACCTCATGAGGTGCCGAAACCCTGGACGCTGATCGTTTTGGGAATAATCATTATTTGGAAAGAATTATCTTTTCAGATCGTAATTAAAAAAAGCAGGCAAACGAACAGTTCTTCACTAAAAGCAGATGCCTGGCACCATAGAAGTGATGCCATTACTTCTGTACTGGCATTTATCGGGATTTCTATAGCCATCATCTGTGGAAGAGGCTACGAAACTGCCGATGATTGGGCAGCATTAATTGCTTCATTGTTTATCCTATATAACAGCTATCTGATTTTTCGACCGGCGCTGGGAGAAGTAATGGACGAACAACTCTATGATGAGCTGATCCTTGAAATCAGAGAGCGATCAACAGAAGTTCAAGGAGTTCTGGATACAGAGAAATGTTTTGTCCGGAAATCCGGACTGAAATTTCACGTTGATTTACACGTAGTCGTAGACGGGGGAATATCGGTGAAATCCGGCCATGACATTGCCCATGATTTGAAGGACTTTTTACGAAGAGAAATTCCGACCTTAGGACATGTACTGATTCATATTGAACCAAACGAGTGAAAAGTTCTGAATTTTTCCAGTTCCGAAACTTTCACGGATTGATTTGTTCCGAAAAAGCTCGACGAAAAAGGCAAAGGGACCATGTCTCTGTTTTTTTGTCACTCACCTTACCAACATCCATCCGCTACAGTAGACTCGGGCTTGTGGTTGAAAATCAGCTTAGTTTTACGACCGTATCAAAATAACGTAGCGAACCTTTTTATACCTCATCCAGCGCTGGATCAGCTTACAACCGGATAATATGTCTCCCAGAATCTTAGTAGTTATTTTTTTCTTTTTACCTCCGGGCCTGCAGGCACAAGCGTTCAGTAAAGTTTTTGATCACCATAAAATGGTCGAGGCCGATAATTTTGATATTACGGCCTACGCTGACGGTTACCTGTTTGCGCTGACGGAAATTGACGTGGCGGATGACTTCAGAAATACGATTTCCCTGGCAATTACCGATCTTAATGGGGTAGTGGAGGGTACTTATCGTTATGCCAGCCCGGACAGCACGCTATCGATTACTTGCCGACAAGTCTTTTCAGTCGGTAATGGCGACGTTATCATCAGCGGAATTTACTCCTTAAATAATTCAACGCCCTATTATCCTTACCTGATGTCCATTGATAGCCAGGGCGAATTAAATTGGGCCAAGAAAATTTCCTTAAGTCAGTGCCAGGAGGTACCCGTGCTCACCCGTCTGTCTGACGGCAGCATCCTCTGCCGCTTCAAATACAATGACGGCGCCCAACACTATGTTTTTTGCAAACTGAGTGAAAATGGGGACTTCAGTTCGCCGTACGAACTGAATATACCATTTGGGGTCGAGCAAAATTTGCTAACCGGAGCGGGAACGTTTGACCTGCTGCTCAGTGATGGTAACTTACTGAATGTGGATAATGATTTGGCTACCGTAAACTGGCGCAAGAAGTTTTACCACGAAATAGGCATAGAAGTTGGAAAGGCCACGAATGGTGATTACC
>JAUIIF010000512.1 GCA_030431945.1 Bacteroidia bacterium
AGCTGATGAAGTTGCTGCTTAACCCTCCCGGACAAGCCGCCAGAATCACCACCCCCGTAGCGAAGGCTGCCTCCAGATTAAGCCCCCAACAAATCGCGAAGGACAACACCGGCAGTAAAACAAGTTGGAGGCTCAAACCCAAAAAAAGGACACCAGGTCGAATAAATAAGTGACGAAAATTGTCAGCCCGCAGACTTAAACCTATGCTGAACATGATCAGTCCCAAAATGGCTGCGATGAGAAAGTCGATCATTTTTTTCAGCTCGTTGTTTGTGAAAATGGATAATAGCTGCTATTTTCGCCCTGTGCAAGGCGTAAAAGATGTTTTGCCAACAACTGTAGCAACAACTCCACTCATAGTGGTGTTCTAAAATAATAAACGCACGTAATTACTGCGTTTTAAAGATGTTAATAGGGTTTTAGGTGTTTATTTCTGGACCGGCTGTGCTTGCACGACCGGTCTTTTTTTATCCTCACTCCAGCGTTGCCTGCTTCAATTCAGGGCGGAATCTCCCCGGCAAGACCAATGTTGTAACATTTTTTATTGTCGTCAGAAAAATTATTCCTTTCGCCGGATCTTACTTTTTGTAAAAAATGCCCCTTAGCCGGCCTTCCGGAATTGCTTACTGCTACCTTCAGACCTGCCGTTTTCTGACTTAACGGCGCTTCGGTGGCCAGGTCATGTCTGCTCACGCAGTAACCACCGGTCCCCGGTAAATTGTATTTATTCCCCTTCCCGGTCCACCGCTGCCGCCAGTTCTTCGTACCAGGCAACGCCGTATTTACGAATCAGGGCCTCCCGGGCAAATTCAAAAACCCGGATTTTCTCCCGTTTCCCTTTCGTACAGGCAGCGGAACAAATGTCCCAGCGGTCATAATTAAGGGCTTCGAAATTCGCAGCAGGATTCGTCTTTACCCGGATGGGGTAAAGGTGGCAGCTGATCGGCTTTTTCCAGCTGATGGCGCCCGCCCGCTGGGCCTGTTCGATACCGCACATGGCCATGCCCTGATCGTTCAGCGTCATGTAAGCACAAGCAGCATTGTCCACCAGGGGGGTGTCGTGCCCGTTCGTTTGCTCATTTACCGTATACAACCCCTGCTCCGCAATGGCGGCGCGCCCCGCATCCGTCAAATAAGGCGCTACTTCCGGATAGACCTCTTCCAGGGTACTTAACTCCGACGTTGCTAACGGGGCCCCAAAGTCCCCTTCCCAGCAACACGCCCCTTTACAGGCCGTCAGGTTACAGGCAAACTGTTCATCAGTGACTTCGTCACTAACCATAATGTTACCAATAATGTACATGGATAAGGTCTGTTTATACCAGGACCGGCCACTACCTGTACCAGGCGGATGGCTGCTCCTCAGGTGAATGCTTTATTCCAGTCCGACCAGGGAGCGTACCGGTGGCGGAAGTAACAAATCGAGTAAGGCTGCATTCTCCGGGCGGTACTCCACAAAGTACCACTGTGCTTTAGCTCCACGGCGAATGGCAAACATTGATTTTTCCACGTACACGTAGATCATCTGCTCCGGCAACTCCACCTTAACGTTGTCCGTACCGTAGCGCTTTCGCAGCATCCGCACAATACGTTGCTGAAGCTCGGGGGTACGGTAGGCCTCCGATTCCAGCCGGAACTCGAAGCGGTGGTGGCACTTTACCGGCGCGTAGGCATCCTGGTGGTGGACAACTATCTCGCCAATTTCGTCGATGATGAAATCTTTGATTTTTACCGACAGGTTAACGTCAGAGACAAAACCTGCCAACTGGGACCGGACCGCTTCTCTGGGGACAATTTCGAAAAGCTGGGGATCCGTCAGATCCAGCAAAGAATCTACTTTCAGGTCCATACTCAGCCGTGCATACTGCGCCAGACGCTCGGCCAGCGGCGTGTAGTCAGGCGTTTCCTGAGCGGACAAAACTGTTCCGGCCAGCAGCAATAAAATGAACAGGCACTTACGCAAGAGTTAATTAGTTTGTGGGGTTGGGGCAAAGATAAGGGAGGGCCCCGCCATTGCGGCTAAAAGGGAGGCAGAATCCACCTCGTGGAGGTAAAATTTCTATCCTATTTTTACGCCATGCGTACCCCTACTCCACCCTGGCCTGAATTGGCGGGGCAATTAACCGGCGACCTGCAACTTGACGAAGCTCACCGCATCCTTTACGCAACGGATGCCAGTGTCTACCGCGAGCGCCCCGTAGGCGTTGCCTTCCCTGCCGATGAAGCGGACCTGATCTCTATTGTCCGGTTTGCGGCCAAACACAACCTTCCACTTACGCCCCGGGCCGGTGGTACCAGCCTGGCCGGGCAGGCCATCGGGCACGGCTTGGTGGTAGACGTGAGTCGCCACCTCAACAAAATTGTGGAGATCAACCCCGCCGCCGGCTACGCGATTGTCGAGCCAGGCGTCATCCGCGACCAGCTGAATGCGGCTTTGGCGCCTTACGGCTTCTGGTTTGGGCCCAATACCAGCACCGCTAATCGCTGCACGCTGGGGGGCATGTTCGGCAACAACAGTTGCGGCAGTACCAGCATCACCGTGGGCAGTACGCGCGAGCACGTACTGGAAGCCAGGGTCATTCTTTCCGATGGGACCGTTCATGATTTCGGGGCGCGGACGCAGGAGCAGGCCGCGGAAATATGGGAGCAGGCAACGTCAGGGCCGGCAGCGGTAAACGGCAGTCAACGCCTGGGTCGGATTTACGCCCACCTTGCTCATTTGCTGGGAGACGCAGCGCAACGGCAAAAGATTCACGCGGCGTTTCCCCGACCAGACATTGCCCGCCGCAATACCGGCTACGCTCTGGACCTGCTGGCGAGCCAGTATCCCTTCGCACCCGCCGGCCCGGACTTTAACCTGTGCACCCTGCTGGCCGGCTCCGAGGGGACGCTGGCGTTTACGGCCCGCCTGAAAGTTCGCATCCTGCCGCTGCCGCCCCGGGGCTCCGCCCTGCTGGCGCTGCACTACCTTACGGTAAGGGAAGCCATGCTGGCCACCCAAACGGTGATGACCAGCCAGCCCTTCATGTGTGAGCTGATGGACGATACCATCCTCAACCTGGCGCGGGAAAATCCCGAACAACGAAAAAATGCTGCGTTCGTGGAAGGAACACCCCGGGCACTGCTCCTCGTTGAATTCCGCGGCGACACCGACGCCCGGGCGCAGGAATTGGCCACAACAGCCCTCGCCGCAGTACAAACCCACCAGCCGCCCTACGCGGCTCCCATTCTTACGGGCGCAGCGGCGGCAGAGACCGTCTGGAAGCTGCGCGCTGCCGGGCTGGGCATTCTCGGCAACATGGTCGGGGACGCCAAAGCCGTCGCCTGTATCGAAGATACCGCCGTAGCACTGGAAGACCTGGCCGACTACATCGATGAGGTCAGCGAGCTGATGGCACACTACCGGCAAGCGCCCGTCTACTACGCCCACGCCGGCGCCGGAGAGATTCACCTGCGGCCGGTACTTAACCTGAAAACAACGGCCGGCAGGGAAGACTTTTTCCGGATCACCCGGGACGTTGCCGCCCTCGTCAGGAAATACCGCGGCAGCCTGAGTGGTGAACACGGAGACGGGCGGGTGCGGGCACCTTTCCTGCCGGATATGCTGGGGCCGGAAGTGTACCAGATGATCGTCAACCTGAAACACCTTTTTGATCCGCAGGGCCTCTTCAATCCCGGTAAAATCGTAGCAGCCCCGCCCATGAACGAGCACCTCCGCTATCCGGCGGAGATGGAAACGCCTGATTACCCTACCCTGCTTGATTTCAGTAAAGACGGCGGCCTCCTGCCCGCCATCGAAAAGTGCAAT
>JAUIIF010000513.1 GCA_030431945.1 Bacteroidia bacterium
GTGGGGATCATCCTGACGGGAGGGAATGTGGACGTTGCGGAACTGCCATTTTAGGCAGCGGGCGATTGACCGGCTTGCCGGGCTCAGGTTGGGCCGGAGGCTTGCGGGCTATCTCCCGGCGTTTATCCCTGATTCATTCCGTTAGCGAGAAATTTTTGCCATATTGCGCGACCAGAAGATTTTCCGTTTCTACCTTGCCCCTCTATGCTCACGCTCGCCCTGGCTTACAGTACTGCCGACCAGTCCACTGCCCACCGCATTTCGGGGGATGTAGCGAGCCACGTCACTTTTGATCACTTCATCGTCAGTCGGGCCAACGAAGGGCCGGTGCTGGCGGACCTGTTGAAAGATTACGACGGGCGGGTCATTGTCCTCATCAGCGAAGACTTCCTGACCAACCCCAACAGCATGCTGCGGGGGCACGAACTGTTTGGATCCAACCGGGAGGTACTCCCGGTTTTTGTCCCTTCGGTCGTGTACGACGAGTTGACGGACGAGCGCGAAGTACAGCAAACAAGCCTGCGAAACCAGGCGGAGGTAATGAAGTACGTAAATCACTGGCAGGACCGGTACATCGATCTGCGGCGGGACGCTGAAGAGCTGACCACTACCGGCGGAGAAGCCTTTAAACTTTACCTGCGCAAGATTCGAGAAACCAGTGTCCAGGCGGAGGAGTTGCTGCACCTCCTGAAGGATAGCTGGTCGCTGACGGAAGCCCAGTTTGCCACGGATCACTACCACCAGCTTTTCATATTTGCGGAGCGGCCCCTGCTGTGGGAAGAGTTCCGGAGTTTTGATGACTCTGCCCCGCTGGACCTTTCGGGGATTCCCGGCCTGGAAATGCTGGGCACGGCAGCGAAGGAAGAAGAGGCGCGGCCGCAGGAGCAGGAAAAGATGCCTGAGCCAACTGAGGAGCAGGAAACGGTAGAGGAATTTTTACCTTCCGAGCCCCCCCAAACCGACGAAGACCCCATGATGGAAGAAGATAAAATACCTACGGTAGATACGCCGCTGACGGCGGACGTTACCACGCCCACCATCGCCACGGACATAACCCCGGACGAACAGGTGAATACCTGGATCGAACGGGCCTGGATGATGCATGACGAGGGCGATGCAGCCTCCGGGCTGGAACTCCTGAACGCCGGCAGGGATGCCTTGCCGGATCGGTTGGAACTGCACTACCACTACGCTTTGCTACTGGCGACGGCAACGGAGGACGCCGTGGCGGCCCGCCGCGAGGTAGAAGCATTGCTGGACAAAAACCCGGACCACCCGGACGGGCTCTACCTGAACGGGGAGCTGGCCCTGGCGGCCGGTGAACTGCAGGTTGCGCGGGATAACTGGGAGGCACTGAGTGACGCCGAGCCTTTTTACCCCGGGCTGAACAACCGGTTGGGGATCTTCCTGGCCGATCATTTTCCGGAGGACTTCCTCGATGCCGCCGCTTACCTGCGGCGGGCGACGAAGGATCAGGATCCTCAGGTCGAATCTTTCTACCGCTACGCCCTCTTGCTGGCCGGCCCCATCGGCCGCCGCAAAAAAGCGATTAAGGTTTTGCGGGAGGGGATCCTGCTTGACCCGACGCACGCCTTTTCGCACTACGAGTTGGCGGTGTTGCTGCACGAGCGCGGTAACCTGGAGGGAGCCCGCAACGCCTTTCGCATTGCCTGCTCCCTTAACCCCGCCTTCAACACCCGCGCGAATGAGCGGGCCTTCCTGGAAGTGCCGGCGGAGACTACGGCTGTGGCCGCACCGAACATCGCAGCGGCTACGCCTGCGGAGGAAGAGGCGCTCTCGGCGCTGAAGCGCAACCTGGCTGAGCTGGAGAACATGATTGCCGCCCGCGATGCGGTTCCGGAACCTGAGCCTGCACCTGCGCCCCCGCCCGGAAAGGGATTCGGGAAAACAGTTATGATCTCCGGGGCTTCTGCCGGTATTGGCCGGGCGACCGCCCGGCGTCTTGCGGCGGATGACTTCCGCCTCATCCTCATCGGTCGCCGTGTCGATCGGCTGGAGGCCCTGGCCGATGAGCTGGCGGTCGCCTACGGTACGGAGACGTTGCTGCTGGAACTGGACGTGCGCGACCAGGAAAAGGTGGCCGCTTCGATCGCCAGCCTGCCGGCTGCCTGGGCTAAAATTGACATCCTGCTCAACAACGCGGGTAAAGCCAAGGGCGTTGATCCGATCCACGAAGGCCAAATCGCGCACTGGGAAGAAATGATCGACGTGAACCTGAAGGGCCTGCTGTACCTCACCCGGGCGGTGAGCCCGGCCATGGTGGCCCGCCGGGACGGGATGATCATCAACGTGTGCAGTACCGCCGGAAAGGAGGTGTACCCCAACGGGAATGTCTACTGCGCCACCAAGCACGCCGTTGATGCCCTGACCCACGCTGCCCGCCTCGATCTGGTGAAGTACGGCATTCGCGTCGGGCAGATCTGCCCGGCGATGGTCGAAGAAACGGAGTTTTCCCTCGTCCGCTACGACGGCGACGCGGAGCGCGCCAAAATTTACGAAGACTTTCAGCCTCTGCGTTCTTCGGACGTGGCCGAGGCCATCCACTTCATGATCACCCAGCCCCGGCACGTGAACGTGCTGGACCTGGTCTTGCAGGGAACGCAACAAGCGAGTTCTACGGTAGTGGACCGCAGCGGGCGGGAACGATTCGCTCCTGAAGAAGAATAGCCGAAAGACCATTCGTCCATCGGACCAAAAGACTACAAATGTTCATCGTAATCGAAGGCCTGGACGGTTCCGGGAAAAGTACGCAGATCGATATGTTGCGGGATCGTTTGCAGGGCAGGGGAGAAGCTTGCTATCTGACGGCGGAACCGACGGAGCTGCCGACAGGCCGTTTTCTGCGGTCGATTCTGCAGCAGGAGGTCCGGGCTGACCCCAGAACCGTGGCGGCGCTCTTTGCGGCGGACCGGATTGAACACCTGTTTCATCCGGAGGAAGGTCTGTTGCAAAAACTGGCGGAAGGCTACCACGTGATTGCCAGCCGGTACTACTTCAGTAGCCTGGCTTACCAGAGCGATGACACCGATCCTGGCTGGATTGCCTCCCTCAACCTGCTGGCTAAGCGGACCTTGCCGGCAGACCTCACCATTTTCCTGGATTTAGCCCCAAGCGTTAGCCTGGAGCGCATCGCTGCGCGGGGCGCTGCCCGCGAACTTTTTGAGACCCAGGAAAAGCTCAGTCACGTCCGGGAGAATTTTTACCTGGCCTTCGAGCATTTCGGCGAGGGAGAAAACATCCACATTATTGACGCGGCGGCTGATCCGGTAACGGTGTCGGACGCCATCTGGGAGGTGGTGGAGGACTTTTTAGCGGGGGCGTAGGTTTTTAAATGACTAGAACGAGGGGTATGCCCTGGTAACGAACTAAAACGAGGGGATGAATCCCCTCGCTACGGGAGGCGGGCCTCCGGCCCTGGGGGGAATGGCATGGTGATTGGTATAACTGAAACGAGGGGATAAACCCCCTCGCTACGGGAGACGGGCCTCCGGCCCTGGGTAGGGAGGGATGATGGTTTGTATCTAAAACGAGGGAATGGCCTGGTGGCGAACTGAAACGAGGGGATAAATCCCCTCGCTACGGGAGGCGGGCCTCCGGCCCTGGGGTGGGATGTATGCTCATCCGAGTAGCGCTCTAAGCTATGGTAGCGAATGGGTACTTATCTTTGGTGATGGCGAATCCTGAAATGACTACCCGCAATTATCGCCCCGTGCTGCTGAGTGCCGTGATTGCCCTGTACTTTGTCTTCCTGCTGCTGGTCAACTTTTACCGGGTTGATTACGTC
>JAUIIF010000514.1 GCA_030431945.1 Bacteroidia bacterium
GTAATTGCTGTAGAGATTACGGCGGCTCTGCGCGATCGTCAGCCCGAATTGCTCGTTGTAGTTGTCCGCAATTACGTACCCCAGCATCGTTGCGTTGACGTAGAGGGAGAACAGCCAGAACAGCCATCCCCCGATGAAGTTATCCGTAATCCCCAGGATGACGGACTCAAAAGTGATGGCCAGGATCGACACAAAAATCATCCGGACCTGGGCATCAAAAAAGGGTTTGAAGGTGTGTGCCTTTTCTACGTTTTTTTTCAGTATGATCTGGAGGGTTCTGCGCATGAAGTGATAGATCACGACTTCCAGCAAGATCAGGGAAACCCAGTTCAGGACACCGGCAGACATGGATTCGTACGCATCGGTGATCCAGTTGAGCAGCAGGCTATCCGTACCGATCATCATGGCGGACAGGGGGGCTTCTTCGTGGTTGGCAAACCAGTCCATTGCCCCGAAGACCATGTATACCGCAATGAAAACACCAATAGCCACCAAACTGCGCGCCACCCAGCCATACTGGCGCAACCCTTCCCACAGCCGGTGATTCACCATAAAGTGCCAGGCCCGCGGAAAGGCCAGCAGGGTGTAGAAAAATTCATGAATACCTTCGCGCAAGCGGTCCATACGGGGGCTGATTGTCAGGTGTATTTAGTTAGCGGGTAGTCCGCATATCCGGCGGATAAATAATGTTTGAATTACCCTTCAAAACTAAAAAATCCGACCGGCAGTCACAAATATTTCCGACTTAAGGCGGTGTTTGCTCGGCAGAACGACTGAATAAGCGGTTTACAGGCCGGGAGGCCGGTGGCCGGTAAGGCGTTCATAATCTTCCGGCGTATCCACATCTTTAGGCGTATCCTCAAAATGGATGACGCGAACGCGGTCACCCTCCCGCCGGATCAAGCCACGCGCGCCCTCCTTCCCCGCAACGGAAATCAGGTCCTTCGTCAACCGGCTGGGAAAAATAGCCGGTACGCCCGGCCCCTCCGGATAAGCGGTGGCAATGATGGCGTCCGGATGGGCCGAAAACTCCTGGCTGTGGGTTTCCAGGCAATCCACGGACATTCCGGGCTGATCGGCCACCGTCACTAAATAGCCGCTGGGGCGGAACATGGAAGCCACCCGTATCCCTACTGCGAGGCTGCCCGACATCCCTTCCCGCCAGTGCGGATTGTGGGCAAAGGTCAGTCCGGGCATATCCGTCAGGTGCTGACGCGTTTTCTCCGGGTAGGCCCCGGTAACGACAATAGTCGGCCCCAACTCCATTACCGACATGACGGCATGCCGCAACATCGTTGTGCCGAACACGGGCAACAACAACTTGGGCACCCCCATCCGGCGGGACTCTCCGGCAGCCAGAACAATGGTGACGATGGTGGACCTGGAGCTCGCCATTATTTACGATCAACCACGATTTCCAGTACTTGTGTTTCCGGCTTTAGTGCAGCCCGGTCTACCTCATAGGTGTAGATATTGGCATCCAGCCGGTAGGCCAGGCCGTCTTTTTCGGCGTAGGTATACCCTTCTATTTCCGAACCATGCACTTCCAGTTCGCCCAGGCGCTGTTCCAGTTCCGCCAGGCTCATCCCGACCCGTACGCCCTGTTCCGTCACCACATCCGGTGAGGTAACGTAGATGTTGCCAATGGTGGCCTCGTCCCGGGGGTCCGGCATCAGGTACCCCAACTCATTGCCTTCTGCACCGTCAAGGTAAAACACGTCAAAATCCCCCTCGCCCGTCTGGAGTACGCCGGCCCGTAAACCATCAGCGAACGCGGTCAGGTCATCCCCCGGAGCCATGCCGAGAAAGGTACCGTTGCTGATGAGGTAGGGGTTTTCCTCCGCAGTGGCGACGATTTCCTCGTCGGTCATGGTTTGGGGGGCCGGTTCTGCGTCCGGAGTGTCCTGAGTGGTTTCGAGGTCAGCCTTTCCTCCGCCACAGGCAAACAGGAAGAGACAAAGAAAGCAGGAGAATATTGGTTTCATAAACTGGGCGTTCGCTGACAGGTAAAGAGCGAATATAGTAACAAACCCGGTTTCATCAGCGCGGGGAATGGCGGGCGCGGGCGCAGGTACAAAAAAAAGCTAGAAGAGCAGGGTTTGCAGCACTTGAATTCCGACCAGATTTTTTGTTTGCAAACAACGGGCAGCTGACGGGTCAGGCGGCTCTCTCTGTCCCCAACCTTGCACCTGCGGCCGCGCCCCGCTACAATGCCGCCAAGGTTTCAAATAATTCCCCGGAATCAATCAGCGCCCCTTCTTTTTCCATTAGTACAAACAAATCCTGGTCGCGGCCGATGGGCAGATAAGCGCGCTCAGCGGAATAGATTTTGGGAGATACCCCTTCCGCCTTCATTCGCGAGAACATGTCTTGTGGGCTGAGCTCCGTCTTGGTAAAGTCAATACTCGTCTCCGTATCCAACAGAATACCCCGCATCTCTATTTTTTCCGGGCCCGTCTTGTACGTGCGCAGGTCGTGCGGGCGGCGAACCACTAAATATTCAATTTTTTCGATTACCCCCGCGAAAACGATTTGGGAAAATTGCAGGATCAGACCGTCTGCCTGTCCGGGGTTTTCCACCTTCATTTTTTGCCAGCTTCCTGCGTCGATCCCGTTCACCCCCAGGAATTTCACAAACTGATCCTTTACCTCTTCCAGTTCATCGCGGCGGAGCCGGCGGAATTTCGTTTCTTTCATGTTTTTCGAAACATCCGTCCGCTGTTGTAGTTTTGCCTCCGGATAGAAAAAGCTTTTCTGCCCAGCTGCTGAACAATTGGTCAGCAAAGATTGCTACAATCAAATCAGCAACCACCCCTTTTAGACTCAGCAAATTATGTACGACATTCCAGATTTTGGCAGCGGTGCCGTGTGGCTATCCCTCCTCACCCTTACTTTCCTCGAGATCGTACTCGGCATTGACAATATCATCTTCATTTCCATTGCCTCCGGCAAACTCAAAACGGACGCCGAACGTAAACGGGCCACGAACATCGGTCTGATCCTGGCCATGGCGCTGCGGATCGTCCTGCTCTTCGGCGTTTCCATCCTGGTTGCCATGAATGACCCCTGGTTTACTTTTGACCTGGGCTGGACCAGCGGAGGCTTTAGCGGACAGAGCCTGATCCTCATTGTCGGTGGCATCTTTTTGCTCTATAAATCTACCTCAGAGATTCACCACAAGCTGGAAGGAGATGAACACACCGATGGCGACCCCGGTACGGGCAGCAAAGGTGGCGTTTCCCTGCGGTCCGTGATCATCCAGATCACCATCATCAACATTGTCTTCAGCTTCGATTCTATCCTCACCGCAGTGGGGATGACGAACGGCCTGAACGGAGCCCTCATCATCATGGTCATTGCCGTAGTTGTCTCCGTAGCCATCATGATGGCCTTTGCCGTTCCTGTGGGCAACTTCGTAAACCGCAACCCTACCATTCAGATGCTTGGGCTGGCCTTTCTCATTCTGATTGGTTTCATGTTGATTGTGGAAGGGGCACACCTGGCGCATTTCAAGCTGTTCGACACTGAAGTTGGCACGGTCCCCAAAGGGTACCTCTACTTCGCCATTGCCTTCTCCCTGCTGGTGGAGTTCCTGAATATGAAAATCCGTCCCGGCAAACCGGAAAAACAGGTGCACCTGAATACTTACGCGGAAGAGGCCAGCAGGAAGAACTAACTGCGTGGCACCGGAAACCATCGCCCAGCTAATTGGCTCAGCCCTGACCATCGGATTAACGGTCTGGCTCTCTACGGTACTTACCCGGTCCGCTGCGCGGACCGACGTGCGGGTGAACGCTAACC
>JAUIIF010000515.1 GCA_030431945.1 Bacteroidia bacterium
CCTGCCGCAACGAGGAAGGCTTCCCCTCCTCGTACTGGTAAGGTATTTTTCATACCCACCAGCAACCCGAAAACTTCAACTATGCTAAAAATCAGAAGCGCTTGCTGGGGTAACATTACCCCGGCAAGCGCCCCATCGATTGCAAACAAATGATTACTGCACGCTGTCTTTTGCCATCATCGGCTCCTCCGTGGCGTTGAGCCGCTCCAGCACTTCGTTCGTAATGTCAAAAGCATCTTTGCCCATCAGCAGTCCGCTGGCACCACCTTCGCTGAAGATGTAATCGTACCCTTTGGTTTCCTGCAGGTCCTCCAGGATGGCTTTCAGGCGTTCGCCAAATTGCTGCTGTACGCGCATTTGATCTTCCTGAATGCTGGCCAGGGCCAGATCGCGCTGTTGCATGATTTCCTGCTCCTGACGGCCGAGGCGTTGCTGTTCGGCCTGGATATTCTTGGGCGTCATCAGGCCCTGCTGCACCCGGTTCTGCATCCGTTGTGCTTCTTTTTGCAGCGCAGTCATTTTGGCCTGAATGTTCTGGTCTGCTTTCTGGACGTTCTCCTGCAATCTTTCCAGCTCGGTAGCCAGCACCCCGTACCCGGCCTGGAGGCTGTCCAGCCGTACGTACACGATGCTGGGGCCGGTGGCCGCAGCCGCTGCGGCAGTCGCTCCGGAAGCGGCACCAGCCGACTCTCCGCCTTGCTGGCAACTAAAAAAGACTAGTGCCGTAGCAACTAAAAGTAAATTTGGGAGTATTCTCGTCACCATATTCATAGTTGTAATTTTGCGCAAAGATACTACACCCTCATGACCAGAGAACAATGGCTCATCATCGGCGCCTTCGCCATTACTTATTTTGTCTGGGGTTCTACCTACCTGGCCAATTACTGGGCGATTGACTCTCTGCCTCCCTTTGGCATGTGCGGTGTCCGCTTTTTAACGGCCGGCGGCCTGCTTTACGGCATTTCCTGGTTCCGGGGAGACCGCACGCCGCCCACCCGCCGGCAGTGGGCGAACGCGGGCTTACTGGGCGTCATGTTTCTCAGCGTCGGCGTAGGCGGGGTGGTATGGGCCCAGCAGTGGGTAGATACGAGCATGGCCGCCCTCCTGGTGGCCTTCCAGCCACTGCTCATCATGTTGTTGCTGTGGGGCTTTTTTGCCAATCGCCCCCCGGCAAAAGCTTTTCTCGGCGCCATTATCAGCATTTTCGGGATGTCCCTCCTGATCGGACAGCCGGAGCTGGTGAGTGGGCGGGCCGAAATCCTCGGATTACTGGCCATCCTTTTCGCCGTCCTGACCTGGGCCTACGGCATGATCCTGAACCCCCGGCTGGACCTGGGCCAAAATCGCTTCCGGGCCACGGCGATGCAAATGCTGATCGGTGGTGGGGTGGCAATGGTATTCAGCCTGCTGATCGGGGAATGGGAAGGCTGGTCGGCCGCACAACTGAGCAGTAAAACGGTGTTGTCCCTGGCCTACCTGGTCATTTTCGGAGCCATCATTGCATTTTCTGCCTTCAACTTTCTGATGCGGACCGTCAGTCCGGAAAAAGCGGCCACCAGCACGTACGTCAATCCGGTAGTCGCTTTATTACTGGGCGCAGCCCTGAACAACGAAGCCGTCACCCTGCAGTCGATTATTGCCGGGGGCGTCCTCCTGACCGGCGTCTACTTCATCAACTCCTCCAAGTCGGCAAAGCCGGTCTTCGAAAGTAACGAGGGAGCAGAAGAATTACCCTTGCCGGGTAAGACCGTCCTGAAGCGTTGAGGTAAACCCACAGCGAGCCGGGCTTGCCCCCTCGTAATTAGTTATCCAATTTGTTACACTCACCGGGGCAACCTTTCTGGAAAGACATGGCGAATTTTCGCTAACTTGCACCCAAATCCAATAACCAACCAATGACATTCGAAGAATTCAACGCCGGCGTCGTTGCCGCTGCCGCTAAAGCCCCCAATCTTGGCAAGAGCCTCAAGCTTAACCTCGACGAGGGCATCATCCACATCGACATGACGCAGGAGCCGGCCGTGGTCACCAACGAAGACCTGGAGGCCGATACCGTAGTGACGACCTCCGTAGAGACCCTCGACAAACTCCGTAAGGGGGAACTTAACCCCATGATGGCCATGATGGGAGGAAAAGTGAAAATCAAAGGTGATATGGGGCTGGCCATGAAACTGCAGGGCCTGCTGAGCTAGGCACCTGTTTACCTAGCCAGACAAATACTCCCTCTCGGCGGACGAATCAGGCCGCTACGCGTCCGCTTCGGCCGACGAGCGCCCGTATTTGTCTGGCTGGGGGCACCTGCTCCTACTGAAAACTTGTACGGCTATCCGATTTTTTTCGGGTAGCCGTTTTTTTTGCTCGTTTGCTTCCGGGCGCGGGCGCAGGTGCGCAGGCAGGTTAAAAGGCCGGGTTTGGCCTCCGTCTTGCTGCCCCTGCCCCTCCCCTGCACCTGCGGCCCCGCCCGAAAACTTTTCGCCTTAAATACGTCGTCTCCCCACCTTAGACGTGAGTAAACCCGCCTTTATAAAAGCAAAACCTGATTTTATGCGTTATTGCGGTAAGGTGCATCTATAAAGTTGCCCCTCCCCTGCTTAATTCGTCCGGCTTATGCGCATTCGTTACCTGTTACTATTCCTCCTGCTCTCTGCAACCCTTGCTGCCACCCACAACCGGGCGGGGGAAATCATTGTCCGTGCGGATGGTGACTGTACGGACATCAATAACCAACTGCGCGCCTGTGCCACCATCATTACCTACACGGAGACGGTACAGACGGAGGTAGATCGCGAAGAACTGATCCTGCGCTGGGGCGACGGCACCGTCGACACCGTACGGCGAACGCGGGAAATTTTCAACATTGCCGAAGGCATCAAACGCAACGAGTACGAAGCCTGCCATACCTACCCCGGCTTCGGGCGGTATTTCCTGAGTTTCCAGGACCAGAACCGGGTGGCCAACGTCATCAACATCGATGGCGGCGGCTCGGTAAATATCCCCTTTAGCGTCTACACCGTTTTCACCCTGACCAACCCCTTGCTCAACGGTTGTAACAGCTCGCCTCAACTGACCCAAACCCCCATCGAAAATGCCTGTATCGGTTCCGTATGGACGCATAATCCGGGGGCTTTTGATGTCGACGGCGACAGCCTGGCCTTTGAATTCACCGTTCCGCAGCGGGCACCGCGCGTCCCCATTGCCAACTACCTGCGGCCAGGGGCCGGTAACAGTACCCTGACGATCAACGAGCGAACCGGGCAAATTACCTGGGATGCGCCGGCCATCTCCGGAGAGTACAACCTGGCCTTCTTGGTCAAATCTTTCCGCAACGGCATTCCGTTGGACACCCTGGTGCGGGACATGCAGATCTTCGTAGCGGAATGTGCCAACGATCCGCCCGTAATCGAATTGCCCACGGAGGAAATCTGTGTCGTGGCCGGGGAAGTCATTGTGTTCGACGTGGTGGCCACCGCACCACTCACGGATGCGACCCAAAAGGTAAAGCTGACGGCTACTGGCCGGCCCTTCGACATTACGGACAACGCTGCTTCCTTCAGGCCGGAGCAGGACATCTGGCTGACGGATCCGGTCACCAAGACATTCCGCTGGGAAACGAACTGCAGCCACGTCAGTAACCAGCCCTACTTCGTAGTTTTCCGGGCGGAAGACGATTTCTTTGACCCCATGAGCGGTCTGTCGACGGTACGGGTTGTTTCCATCAAGGTAGTACCACCACCTCCGGAAGACCTGCAAACCACGGTGGACGACAATCAGGTCACCCTGACCTGGGAAAAACCGTACG
>JAUIIF010000516.1 GCA_030431945.1 Bacteroidia bacterium
GGCACCTGCGGCCGCGCCCGAAACTGCCTGTTCTGGCGCGGGAAGAGCTTTACGTTCAGGGAACGTCGGCAACAACTGAACTCCTGCCCGGCACAATACCCACTGCCGTTTCGCCCCCCAACGGGTGGCGCTCCGATCAGTCAGCAAACCACGGCCAGGCTCCAGCGGGAGGGCGGGCTGGCAGGTTAGGATTCTGTGGACGGGGCTTACCGGACTATTTACCTAACTGCAGCAGCACGGTACTCAGCGGCGGAAGGTCGAGCTCGATGTGGTAAGGGCGACCGTTCCACTCTGATTCCACTGCTTTGAGGGGCTTCAATTTGAAATTACCCGTACCGCCGAATTGCTCCTCGTCACTATTGAGGAGTACGGAGTACTTGCCTTTAAACGGAACCCCCACCCGGTAGTGGTGGCGGACTGCCGGGGTGAAGTTGTTGATCACCACCACGATGTCTTTTTCTTTTTTGCCACGCCGCAGGTAGGTCAGCACGCTGTTCTGATGATCGCCCAGGTCAATCCACTCAAAGCCTTTCGGGTCGTAGGCCCGTTCGTAGAGGGCGGTAGTGCTCCGGTAAACCTTGTTGAGGGTGGCGAAGAAAGTCTGCAGCGTTTTGTGCGGGGCATATTCGGTCAGGCTCCAGTCCAGGCCGCGTTCAATGCTCCATTCGGACGTCTGGCCAAATTCTCCCCCCATAAACATCAGTTTACTGCCGGGGTGGGTGTACATATAACCGAACATGGCGCGGAGGTTGGCAAAGCGCTGCCACTCATCCCCGGGCATGCGATCGATCAGCGGTCCCTTGCCGTGTACCACCTCATCGTGGCTAAGCGGTAACATGAAATTTTCGCTGAAGGCATAGACCAGGCTAAAGGTGATTTCACCGTGGTGATAACTCCGGTGGACCGGGTCGTTTTTGAAGTAGTTCAGGGTGTCGTGCATCCAGCCCATCATCCACTTCTGGCCGAAGCCGAGGCCGCCCACGTAGGTTGGCCGGGAGACGCCGTTGAACGCGGTGGATTCCTCCGCAATTGTCATGGTGTCAGGATATTCCCGGAAGACGGTTTCGTTGAATTCCCGCAGGAAAGCGATTGCTTCCAGGTTTTCGTTTCCGCCGTACTGGTTCGGAATCCATTCTCCTTCTTTCCGGCTGTAGTCAAGGTACAGCATGGAGGCGACGGCATCCACCCGGAGCCCGTCGATGTGATAACGATCCAGCCAGAACAGTGCATTACTGATCAGGAAGGAGCGAACTTCATTGCGGCCGTAGTTGAAGATGGCGCTTTTCCAATCGGGATGGAAGCCCAGCCGGGGGTCGGCGTGGTCATAAAGGTGCGTACCGTCGAAGTCCGCCAGTCCGTGCGCATCCGTAGGGAAGTGGCTCGGTACCCAGTCCAGGATCACGCCAATGCCGGCCTTGTGGAGTTCCTGAACGAGGTACATGAAGTCCTGAGGCCCGCCGAAACGGCTGGAAGGGGCAAAGTACCCGGTGCACTGGTAACCCCAGCTGGGGAAATAAGGGTGCTCCATTACCGGTAGAAACTCCACGTGGGTGAAGTTCATTTTGTTGACGTAGTCGACCAGTTCAACGGCCATTTCACGGTAACTGAGGCTTTCGTTTCCCTTGGGCTTCATCCAGGAGCCGAGGTGTACTTCGTAAACGGAGTAGGGGCGGTCAATCGCGTTGTGCTCGGAGCGCTTTGCCATCCACTCCTCATCGTCCCATTCAAAAAAGGTGTCCCAGACTACGCTGGCCGTTTTGGGTGGGGTTTCCCAGAGGCGGGCAAAGGGGTCACCCTTTTCCAGCCAGCGGCCGTCGGGCGCATCAATGGCGTATTTGTATACGGTGCCGTTGCCGATGGCGGGGATAAAACCTTCCCAGATGCCGCTGCTGTCCCAGCGGGCGTTCAGGGGGTGTAGCCCACGATCCCAACCGTTGAAGTCTCCCACAACCGCTACGTATTTGGCACTGGGGGCCCAAACGGCAAAATAAGTTCCTTTTTGACCATCAACTTCAATTACGTGGCTGCCCAGCTTATCGTAGGCGCGGAAATTTTTTCCGGCACGCCAAAGGCTGATATCAAAATCGGTAAATAAGCTGTGAGCAAGTACGTTGGTGGGTGCGGTCATAAACTGGGTAATTATCAAAATAATAAGCAGTCGCTAAGGTAAGCGTTGCTAACATAGTGGTAACGGATGAAACGAATGGATGTTAATTTGATCTTAGAATTTTCCGGAAAGTAGCTAAAGAACGAAGTAGCAACGCATATTTAAGGATAAATAACCTACTACCGCCCATGCGAAATTTTACCCTTTTAGCCCTGGTCAGCCTTTTTTTGCTTTCCAGTTGTGCCACCATCTTTAGTGGAACCCGTGACGAAATCCTTTTCACCAGTGAACCCAGTGGCGTTAAAATCACGATGGACGGCTACCCGGTGGGGAAAACGCCCATAATGCTCGATGTGCGCCGCAATCTGGGCGGCCGTTGGGTTACTTTTGAGCTGGACGGCTACGAGTCGCAGTACGTGAAGCTGGAAACAGACTTTAACGCCGTCTCCATCCTCAACCTGACCTGCCTGATTTGTTGGGGGGTTGACCTGGCTACCGGGGCGGTAACCCGGTACAGCTTACCGAGTCTTTTCGTGGAGATGGAACCGGAGCTCCCCGTCACCAACAAAAAGCCTGAGTAGCCGGAACGGGAGAAAGATCACAAAAAAATAGTGACCAGCAAAGCCGGGCTTTGCTGGTCACTAGTGGTTGACTTTGCGGCGGGAGCGTGAGCGGTCGCCGCGCCGGAAATTTTACTTCTTAACGCCGCCTTTCAGCTCGTCCTGAAGCTTCTTCAGCTGGTCCATTTTGCCGTCAGCGGCAAGTTTGGCCTGCTGTTGCCAGGTGTCGGGCTTGGCGAGGCGGAAACGGGCGCCCGCAGCACTCAGCACGTCTGCAAGTTGCTTTTTGCTGGCCTTCGCAAGGTCAGCGAAGGTGTGAATGCCGGCGTCGTTCAGAAGGCCCGCAATCTTGGGACCGATGCCTTCAATTTTCTTGAGGTCATCAGCTGTCTTGGCGACAGCCTTTTTAGCCGGTGCAGCTTTCTTGGCCGGTGCAGCTTTCTCAGCTTTCTTAGCCGGGGCAGCTTTCTTGGCAGCAGGCTTTTTAGCCGGCGCAGCCTTTTTGGCGGCAGGCTTCTTAGCGGCAGGCTTGGCGGCAACGGCTTCGAGGGCGAAGCAGCAATTTACCGTACCGTAACCATTGTCGGTGTAGGCTTCTGCACCTTCTTCGTTTTTCCAATCCCAGCCATCGGCGAGGTAACGGAACTGATAGTGGCCGGCAGGAAGGTTAGCATCAGCTTTGTAAGTGCCTTTGCCGTTTTTCATTACCAGGCCGCCATCCCAGCTCCAGTCGTTGAAGGTACCGAGGACACGAACGTCCCGGCCTTTGCCTAGCTGCTCCACGGGAACCTCGAAAGTTACCTTGTACAGTTGCTTACTCTTGTTATATGACTTCTTAATCATAACGGTAGTGTGGTTTTTTTTGGGTTACAGGATTACACTAGCTTAGTGTCTTAATAACACTAACGTGATTTCCGGGGGTAAAGTTAGTCCGAAGTCATTGAACCTCAAACATTTGGGCGCGGACGCAGGTGCAGGGAAAGTCTGACTTTTCAGCGTGTTTACCCTCATTATCCCCTGATTATTTCGTTTTTTTTCCCATAAACAAAGAAGTTTGCTTACCGACAAGAGCAAGCCGAACTTTTCTTTGGTTATAAAAAATTGAGCTCAGGCTAAAAAAA
>JAUIIF010000517.1 GCA_030431945.1 Bacteroidia bacterium
CAGAGGGGGGCGAGCCCTGCTCACCACGGAAGGCGAAGCTCCGGCCCTTGCGACGGGTCTGAATTTAGTACGGTCTGGACATTTCGTTACGCAATGGCTGCTATACTTTCATCCGCTCTACTTGCCCTCGGGCATCAGCACTGAAAATTTGACGCGTGGCTTATTGCTTGTCCGCCAGTTTTTTTCGCAACGTTTCCAGCTGCGCTAAAGCATGCTCATCTTCCGGCTTGTAGGCCAGCACTTTTTCGTAGCTGCTGATGGCAGCTTCGGTTTTCCCCTGCAGGGCCAGAGCTTCTCCGTAGCTGTCGTGTACATTGGGGTCATACTGGTACAAAAAGGTATTAAAGTGGAAAACGGTGAGTGCTTTTTCTGCTTCTCCGGCACGTAATAAGACGTAGCCGAGGGTATTCAGTTCGGTACTCCGGCTGGCCAAGCGGTATAATGACCGCAGGTGCATATTCCCGTTTTGATAGATACTGTCGATTGATGTTTTGTCCAGCAAGGTCCAGAAGTAGTTTGCGGCGGCATACGCCGGGCGAACGGGGTGGCCCAGGGCGATCTGAGCGAGGTCGGTTTCCAGGTCGGTCACCGGATGTTCTACGATGCGGGCAAATTCTTTTCCGCCGCGGGAAAAAAGGAAAGTGGGTACCCGGTGAATATGCTTTCCGGCAGCTTCCCGATCAGGCCCCTGCTTATATTTCTCCTCTCCGTCATAGAGGGCGACAAAGCTGAGTTGCTCGGGGGAAAGACCGGCAGCTTGCCAGTATTTCACGAAGCGCGGCACCCAGGTTTCGCTGTCACCACACCAGGTTCCAAGGAAAATTTCCACCTTGGTATCCGCCAGGTTTGCGGCCCAGTCCGGTGCTCGTTCCGGCAGGGAAAAAGCTTCGTCCGGATTCGTGAACCAGGCAGCGAAATCCCCCGTACGTAATTGTTTTTCGGTGACGGGCCCGCAATAGTGAGTTTCTTCTTCCTGGTTCTGGTAGGTTTGTTGGGCAAAGGCAGTAAGTGGTAAGAGTGAAAAAGCCAATAAAGGGATCAGGCGTATCATTTCCGGACGTTTAAATTAGTGATGCGGCAAAACTAGGCGGAGCGGAGCTACGGGGCTGTGAACGAAGGTTAATGTCTGTGAACAAGGGTTTAAACTTCAGCCCGTATCTTAGCCGACGAATTATTCCCCTACGCTTTGAGTTTTACCCTTCGGATTGCCTACTGCCTGCTCCTGCTGGTCATGAGCTTAGCCCTGCGCGCGGAAACCCCGGCGGAAGTACGTGCGGCCTACATCATGGAAGTGACGGACTCCCTGGTAAAGGCCCGCTTGTCTTTGCTGGACAGTACGATTATGGAACACCGCTTTGATCCGGCGGTAAAACGCCGGATCATAAACTACGTAGAGCACTGGCCCGTAGCTGCCGGGCGCCTACTGGCGCGTTCCGCACGGTTTTTCCCCATTTTTGAGGAGCAGCTGGCGGCGGCCGGAATGCCTTTAGGGTTAAAGTATGTCACCATCCAGGAAAGTGCCTTACGACCATGGGCCTCAAGCCACGTAGGTGCCGGCGGACTCTGGCAATTGATGCCGGGAACGGCCCGGGAGCTCGGCCTGACCGTCAACGAGGAATTAGACGAACGGCTGGATCCGGAGCTGGGGTGTGCGGCCGGATTAGCCTACCTGAAAATTCAGTACGAGCGCTACCAGGACTGGTCTCTGGCCCTGGCGGCATACAATTGTGGCCCCGGGAATGTAAACAAAGCGCTGCGGCGCAGCCGTGGAAGAGACTACTGGTCCATCCGAAAACACCTCCCCCGCGAAACGAGTAATTACTTACCCAATATCATTGCGGCGGCTTACGTCATGGCCTTTCACCACCTGCACGATGTTGCCCCCGCTGCCATGGACCTGGACCTGCAGGTGACGGAGGCCATCACCGTTTATCGCCGACTCAGCCTCCACCGGGTCGCCCAGGTAACGGGGCTGCGCCCCGAAGTGGTGGTGGAGCTTAACGCGCAGTACCTGCGCGGCTACTTGCCGGCAATGCCCGGTGGGCATCGTCTGCGCCTGCCCCGGCGGGTGATGCCCGCCATGCGGACCTACCTCGCCAAACACGAAGCCGGCCAGGCAGAGTCTTCCGCTTACCTGCCCTGGACCAGCCCCCGTTTGCACCGGGGCGAACTGCATACCGAGCGCTATTATCAGCAATACAGCACTTTTCCCGGCAGCCAGGATACGACCCTGCGCCAGGTGGCAAATGCTTACCAGGTTCCGGTCGATCAACTGGCGGTCTGGAGTAACCGTGGCGAACTGGACAGCCTGAGCCAGGAAGATGATTTATTCTTTTACCGGGTGGAGGAATATCTTCCCTACGACCCCCGCGACCGAAACACACCACCAGCAGCTCCGCTGGTCGCCAACTTACCCACCGCCCCGGTTAAAATTCCGAACCGCAAACCGGGGGAATTACTGGGCGACCTGAAAGCAGTCCCCCTGACACCAGCAAAGAAGAAAAAGGCGGGCCTGGCCGACTGGCTGCGGGGGCGTTTCCGGCGCTAGTACACGATGCCGGAGGATTAATCAAAAAGGCCCGTTGCAGCAGCGTATTCTGCCTGCTTACACCTTTTTTTGCCCGGGTAAGCGACGGGCAGCTTGCACCATATTCCCAATATTGCACCTGCGGCCGCGCACCATTACCCGTACTTTCCCCTTCAGCCTATTGCTTCCAGGGCCAGGATGTCTGCAACTTTATCCTGGACGTTGACCAACCGATCAAAACCACGGGATTTCAGCAGGCTCGCAGCAATCGTGGAGCGATAGCCGCTGCCACAGTGCAGGTGATAAGTTTGCTGTGGGTCAAGCTCGTGCATGCGGGGACTAAGCTCGGAGAGGGGCAGGTTGGTGGATCGGTCCAGGTGACCATTTTCGTACTCAGTTGCCTTACGTACATCGAGAACGTGGGCGACCTGATTATTCTCCAACTGGTGTCCGAACACCTTTGCCTTAATGGTGTCGATCATATCAATTTCTCCGCCGTAGTCACGCCATGCCTCAATGCCGCCCGCGAGGTAACCAAGGGTATTATCGTATCCTACCCGGCTCAGCCGCTCTACGGCCTCTGCTTCCCGGCCGGGATCAGTAACCAACAAAATTGGTTGCTGGAGATCCGGGATCATTTCCCCGGCCCAGGGAGCGAAGCTGCCATCCAGGCCGATAAAGATGCTGTTAGGGACGAAGCCCGCCACGAAATCCTCCTTCGCCCGTACATCAAGTACCAAAGGGCGCTCTTCATTGGCGACGCGTTCAAACTGCTCGGGGCTGAGGGCTACGGCTCCCCGCTCCATCACGTCGGCAAAAGCTTCGTACCCCTGTTTGTTCATGCGCACATTTTCGGAGAAATAGGCGGGCGGAGGTAACAGACCGTCGGTGACTTCCCTGATGAACTCCTGGCGGGTCATATCGGCCCGCAGGGCATAGTTGGTGGCTTTTTGGCTGCCCAGGGTATCCTGGGTTTCCCGGCTCATTTTCTTGCCGCAGGCGGAGCCGGCACCGTGGGCGGGGTAGACGATTACGTCGTCCGGTAACACCATAATCTTACGCCGTAAACTGTCGAAGAGTAACCCGGCGAGGTCTTCCATGGTCAGCGCACCTTTTTTCTGCGCCAGGTCTGGTCGGCCGACGTCACCGATGAAAAGGGTGTCACCCGAAAAGATGGCGTGGGGCCGTCCGGCTTCGTCGAGGAGAAGGTAGGTCGTGCTCTCCAGGGTATGCCCGGGGGTATGGAGGACGCGGATGGTC
>JAUIIF010000518.1 GCA_030431945.1 Bacteroidia bacterium
CCCGGATGGGTTTTATTTTGATGGTTTTCGCGTAGTTGATTACTCTTCTGTGCCAACTTGCGACGACGGCATCCAGAACGGTTCCGAAACGGGCGTCGACTGCGGCGGTCCCGACTGTGCGGCCTGCGCCACTTGCGACGACGGCATCCAGAACGGCTCCGAAACGGGCGTCGACTGCGGCGGTCCCGACTGTGCGGCCTGCGCCACTTGCGACGACGGCATCCAGAACGGCTCCGAAACGGGCGTCGACTGCGGCGGCTCGTGCTCTCCTTGTAGTACAGCGTGTACGCCGACCGTAATCATCAGCGATAACTTTGAAGGTGGTTATGGCAACTGGAATGATGGAGGGTCGGATTGTGCCCGGGTAAGCAGTTCTACTTACGCATTTAGCGGTACAATTGCATTGCGCCTGAGAGACAATTCGTCTTCTTCCAGATTAACAAGTGATGTTCTTGATCTGTCTTCCTACGATGAGATTGAAGTTGATTTTACTTACGTACCCGTAAGTATGGACAATTCAAATGAGGACTTTTTCCTCGAACTATCTTCTAATGGCGGTAGCTCATATACGATCATTGAAGAATGGAATCGGGGAGATGAGTTTGAGAACGATCTACGCTATTTTGAAAATGTAGTGATTAGTGGACCCTTTACTGCCAACTCTAGGCTGCGTTTCCGCTGTGATGCTTCGGGGAATTCTGATTGGGTCTATCTGGATGATATAGTTGTAACCACCTGTGTAGGAGGCAGCAATACCCCCACCTGTAATGACGGTATCCAGAATGGCGCTGAAACTGGTGTCGACTGCGGCGGTCCCGATTGTGCGGTCTGTCCGACTTGCGATGACGGCATCCAGAATGGTGCTGAAACTGGTGTCGACTGTGGCGGGCCCGATTGTGCTGCTTGTGTCACTTGCACCGACGGTATCCAGAACGGCTCCGAAACTGGTGTCGACTGCGGTGGACCTGATTGTATTGCCTGCCCGACCTGTAATGATGGCATCCAAAATGGCTCCGAGACGGGTACTGATTGCGGAGGGCCTGATTGCACAGCCTGCCCGGTCAGTTACTGCGCTTCCAGTGCCAATACCCAGTATGAGTTCATTCAGGCTGTTACTATTGCAGGGACGACAAACGCATCCGGGAATAACGGCGGGTACGCTGATTTTACCGGTAGTGTCGCCTTTGGCTTGAATGGAACAACGTCCTTGTCACTTACCCCAGGGTTCTCGGGTGGCGCCTACAATGAATTCTGGACAGTTTACGTCGACTACAACGCCGATGGAGACTTTACGGATGGAGGAGAAATGGTATTCCAGGGCGCAGGCTCCGGTACGGTGACGGGTTCCTTCAGCGTGCCTGGTGGCCTCACGGGAACCAGCCGTATGCGGATCCAGATGCAGTACAATTCCGCTAACACCAGTAGCTGCGGCAATTTCAGCTGGGGCGAAGTGGAAGATTATACCGTTAATTTCAGTGGCGGTGCAAGAAAAACAGCTGCCCGCTCCACCACCAACCTTGCAGGTGCTGATCCGGTAGTGGAAATCTTCCCGAACCCCGCCAGTACTGATCTGACGGTCCGAGTTCAGCTGCCGAATACCGAACAAACGCCGCTGTGGTACATCTACGATACTACGGGCAAAGTCGTAAAGGCAGGTAAGACTTCCGGGAATGCTTTACGTGCAGGACTTAATATCAACTTGCAAAATCTTTCTGCAGGTGTGTATTACGTCTCTCTAAAAACAAATGAAGGTAGTGTAACGAAGCGATTCGTTGTTCAACCTTAAAAACTGAAGCGGTGGTAGTCTCCATCACAGAAGACCTGAAGTTAGTCTGGTTCATCAACAGATTGGCTTCAACCGCCTAAAAATAAGACGCATCATTTGACGGCTGGTGAATCCTCGTCATGCTTGACCTAATGACTTTTTGATTTAACGACCTATTTAGATTCTACCCTCATGAAAAATAAGTACATCCTGTCCGGAGCAATCATCGGATTGCTTTCCTTCCTGGCGCTGCCAGCGCTTTGGCCAGCACCGAACGCTGAAAACACCGCTGCATTCGGGCCTAACGACATAATGGTAGCTGTCTTCCAGGATTTTAATGGAGATGGTGTCCGCCAATCAGCTACGGAACCCCTGATTCCCGGCTTAACGCTTACGGCCTATGACAATAGTAATGCACAGGTCGCTCAGGATAATGTAGGAACTGGTGGAAATTACCTGTTGACCGTCGGAGCAGGAACTGGTGTTCACCGGGTAGAAGTAACTGGCCTGACCGCTGATCTAGAACCTGGGGCCACGGGTACTTCTACTGTTTTCTTCGCCAGCGCTAACCAGACAATTCAGGTAGCATTAGAAAACCCTGACCAGTACAGCCAGAACAACCCACCTTTGGTAACCACCTGTTTCAATGAAGGGCCCCAGCCATCAATGACTGGAGAAACATTCATTCGTTTCGATTATGAATCCGGCTGTTTTGACGCGGGAATAAACGGAACCTGTGACGACGGGGGAACTTTTGACGGACCTAAAACTCCGCTGGCCACCTCCAACGATATTGGCTCCACTTACGGCGTAGCTTATCAAAGGTCAACCCGGTCGGCATTCGTCGCTTCCTACATGAAACGCCATGCGGGCTTCAAAAGCAACGGACGCTCCGGAGTGATTTACCGCGTTCAGAACCCGGAAACCGCTACCCCCACCATCACCGAATACATTGACTTCGATGCGCTCGGTATTCCGACCAAGCCCGTCAGCGGAGATCCACACCCCTCAGATGCCGCCTCTGCCCTGGATTGGGAGCTCGACAATAACTCCTGGGACTGGGTCGGTAAAATGAGTTTCGGAGACCTTGATATCTCTGAAGACGGTTCTACCTTATTCGTCGTTAATTTATTCGACCGTAAGTTGTACAGCTTCCCGGCCAAAAGTACCCCTTATACCGCCGCGGATGCCGGTTTGGTAACGGCTGTTACCCTGCCCCAGCCTTGTGGCAACGCCATCGATGCCCGACCTTTCGGTCTGGGCGTATACAACGGCATCGTCTACTTCAGTATGATCTGTTCCGGAGAATCCACCACCGGAAGCTGGGCCGGTGGGAAAGTACCGGCCAGTTCCGCGACTACGGCAACTACTCCACCAATCGGCAACCGCGCCGCCCTGAGTGCCAATATTTATGCCTACGATCCGGGAACCGGCACGGTAAACCCTACTCCGGTTCTGACTTTTCCTCTGAATTACGGCCGGGGACTAGCCATCAACTCCAGCTACGGAGCTACCTCCGCAACCTGGAACCCCTGGGTTAGAAACTGGACGGTATTCAATCGCCCTCCCAGAATATTTAATGGAACAGAGCAGGTATTTCAAGACCGCTCCTACCCGCAACCGATGATCAGTGACATTGAGTTTGATAACGGAAACATGATCCTCGGGCTAAGAGATCGTTTCGGTGATCAGACTGGTCACTTGCAGTCGCCGCCCACCGGCTTTACCATCAATCAGGATCCAGATCCGGGAAATGCTTCAACTCCTGCTTTCCTGAACATGTATGATGGCGTCGCCGAAGGCGATATCCTACGTGCTTGTGGCTCGCCTACCACCGGCTGGACCCTGGAGTCAGGAGGTGCTTGTGGTGGAATTGCAGGCCCTCCCGCTCCTAACGCAAACTCAAATGGCCCCGGCGGCGGAGAGTATTACTCACAGGATGATTATACCAACTTCCATAACGAAATTGCCCAGGGCGGCATGGTTCAGGTGCCAGGTCACGAGGACATTGTTA
>JAUIIF010000519.1 GCA_030431945.1 Bacteroidia bacterium
CTGCATGATCCCCCCTAGTACTTCACCTCCATTTAAATTTCAGGAAGGCTGCCTGCTGCTCGTTGATAAGCCGAAGGGCTGGACCAGCTTTGACGTAGTCAATAAACTGCGCTGGGCCATCCGTAAACACCTGGGGGTTAAGAAAATCAAGGTAGGTCATGCCGGCACGCTGGACCCCATGGCGACCGGCATGCTCAACATCTGCACCGGCAAATGGACCAAGCGCCTGGCGGAATTGCAGGGGATGGACAAGACCTACACCGGCACCATCACCCTGGGCGCCACCACCCCCTCTTACGATGCGGAGGAACCCATTGATGCCACCTACCCAACTGATCACATTACCGAAGCCGACATCCTGGCCGCTGCGGCCAGCCTTACCGGCGACCTCGAGCAGCTCCCCCCCATTTTCTCCGCCATCAAAGTAGACGGGCAGCCGCTTTATAAAAAAGCCCGTCAGGGAGTGGAAGTGGAAGTGAAGCCACGTCCGGTGACCGTTCATGCTTTCACGATTACCCGGATTGCCATGCCGGAGGTCGACTTCGAGATCACCTGCTCCAAAGGAACCTACATCCGCTCCTTGGCGTATGACCTGGGCAAAGCGCTGCATTCCGGTGGCTACCTGACGGCCCTGCGGCGCACCACCGTAGGCCCCTACCCCGCCAAAGACCTGTGGACGGTAGAGGAGCTACTGGAATTGATTCCGGCGAAGGACGCCTGATTATCCTGCTCCCACAGCCTGACCCGGCAATGATCAGGATGCTTCTTCAGCATCCTCCCACCCCATACTGCGCTCTACCGCCTTCTGCCACCCGCGGTAGAGCTTTTGCCGGCGTGCTGCCGGCATCTCACTGGCGAAGCGCTGATCCAGCTGCCAGGTTTTCTTCAGGTCATCCTTCGTCCAGTATCCAACGGCCAGACCGGCCAGCATGGCTGCCCCCAGGGCAGTAGTTTCCACCACCTGCGGCCGTTCTACGTTGGTACCGAGGATATCGGCCTGGAACTGCATCAGGAAGTTATTGTTGGAGGCACCACCATCCACCCGCAGCGTGGTCAGGTCCTTCCCGGAATCTTTCTGCATCGCGTCGAGCACATCACGCACCTGGTAGGCCAGGGACTGCAGGGTGGCCCGGACAATGTGGGCTTTCGTCGTTCCCCGCGTAAGGCCGAAGATGGCCCCCCGGGCGTACATGTCCCAGTACGGTGCCCCCAGGCCGGCAAAGGCCGGCACCACGTATACGCCGTCGGAATCCTTTACCTTACGGGCGTAGAACTCTGAATCCGGCGCCTCGTCAATGATTTTCAGTCCGTCCCGTAACCACTGGATGGCGGCTCCGGCAATGAAGACGGAGCCCTCCAGGGCGTACTCCATGACCCCGTCCACTTCCCAGGCAACGGTGGTCAGCAGCCCGTTCTCCGAAGTTACTGCTTCCGTGCCGGTATTCATCAGCATGAAGCAACCGGTGCCGTAGGTGTTTTTCGCCTGGCCCGGATTGAAGCAGGCCTGACCGAAGAGGGCGCAGTGCTGATCTCCGGCCATGCCGGAGATGGGGATTCGGCTGGCAAACAAGCCTTCTTCCGTATGGCCATACACTTCACTGCTTCCTTTTACTTCCGGCAACATACTGGCGGGTACGGCCAATTCCTCCAGCAGCTTCTCGTCCCATTTCCGTTTTTTGATGTCGAAAAGCATCGTACGTCCGGCATTGGTGACATCAGTTACGTGTACTTCTCCCCCCGTCAGCTTGTATACCAGCCAGCTGTCCATGGTCCCGAAGGCCAGTTCACCAGCCTCGGCCCGTTCCCGGGCCCCGGGTACGTTGTTGAGAATCCAGTTGATCTTGGTACCGGAGAAATAGGCATCGATGACCAGTCCGGTCGTTTCCTTTACGTGGCTTTCCAGCCCCCTCCTTTTCAGTTCGTCACAAAAAGATGCCGTACGGCGATCCTGCCAGACAATGGCGTGGTGGATGGGCTCCCCCGTTTTACGATCCCAGACCAGCGTGGTCTCCCGCTGGTTCGTAATCCCGATGCCGGCCACGTCAGCCGCCTTAATTTTAGCCTTGACCAGCACTTCCTGGGTAACGGCAAACTGCGTACTCCAGATTTCGTTGGCATCATGTTCTACCCAGGCTGCCTGAGGAAAGATCTGGGTGAATTCTTTTTGTGCAGTAGCTACGATGTCACCGGCCTGGTTAAAAACGATGGCACGGCAGGAAGTGGTTCCCTGGTCGAGGGCTAGGATAAATTTGGGCATGATGGACTTTTAAAAGGTTAGCAGGTTGAAGACAGGGCCATCGCAAGAAGCGAGCGTTCGTCGGCCGAGGTGGACACGAAGTGGCCTGACTCGTCCGCCGAAAACCGGTTTTACGGGCCAATCTCTCGGCGGATGACCGCACAGCAGCCCGGAACGGAATCAGCTCGTTCCTCGCGCCTCGGCCGACGAGCGATCTTGCGATGGCCCTGGGGTTGAAGAATGCAAGTTTAACGAAAATGACCGGGATGGGCTACCTCCACCGCGTAAAACGGGCTGACAACCGCGCGCGCCCAACTAACTTCTTTTTCTCCCGGGCAATATTAAGCACCTGATTCAGTTTCTTTACCTGATAAAAAAGCTCCTGCTGTGGCAGGCCCTACCCCTCATTTCCATCCAAACCAACCAATATGAAAACGTTTAAACTCTCCCTTCTTTTACTGGCCATTCTTTCCATCGCTGCCTGTAGCGACGACGACGACGGCATGACCACCTGCCTCCAGTCTGACTGGGTAGGCACCTACTCCGGCACCGTGGACTGCGACGGTGTCACGGAAGACGTAACGGTTACCGTGGCGGCCAGCGGCACGGCTAACCTCCTGGTCAGCTACCAATCCCCCACGGTGCAGACAAACTTCGATCCTCTGCCCTTCAGCAACTGCGACCTGGTGGCCACGGCTACGGGTGCCGGCTTCACGGTTACCCTCGATGCTGATCTGGCGGGCAATCAGTTAACCCTTGAGGAAGTGATTTCTGACTCCACCAGTACCTCCACCTGCCTGATCACCGCCACCAGAAACTAAGCCGGCGGCACCGGAGCCATCTGGCGGCAGCCCTATTTGCCGCTTCAGTTGACGGCCCTGCGGGGCCAAAACTGAAGCGGCATTTTAGTTTCCAGACGAGCCAAAGGCCAACGCACTACGCCCGGAAAAACAAAAAATGAGGTTTTTCATTCGAAAAATCATTGCCATTCCCGTGCTCGTGCCCCCATCGGTTAAACTTAACCCACCTTACGCTGGTTATCCCGCCTGATCACCCTGCAAACCAGTTCATGCCCATCGACCGGATTCCCTTCCCCGAAGTTCCTCAATTTTCTGCCCGCGACGTAGCTTATGCCACCGGCGCGCCGGAGCTTGCGCCTTTTTTCAAATACCCGGTCACCCTGGAAGCATTTGGTCAGGTGATGAAAGATAAGGCCGGGGACAAGACCAACCGTCAACTGCTGGTGGCGGAGTTGCTGGCGCAGTACGAAGGGTTAGAGCAGGCAGATACGGCGCGGACGCAGGTGCAAAGTTTGCTGAACGGCAAAAGCTGGACGGTCATCACCGCCCACCAGCCCAGCCTGTTTACCGGCCCGCTGTACTTCATTTATAAAATCTGTTCCACGATCAACCTGGCACGCCAGCTGAACGAACGCTACACCAGGCAGCACGTGGTGCCCGTCTTCATCATCGGCGGGGAAGACCATGATTTTGCGGAAATCAACCACGCCCGGATCAAGCAGGAGATGGTTACCT
>JAUIIF010000520.1 GCA_030431945.1 Bacteroidia bacterium
CGCCGGTCTGAACAAGATCGAGTGTCAGTACTGTCACGACGGTGCACGCCGGTCCAAGCACTCCGTTATTCCTGCCGTGAATACCTGTATGAACTGTCACCGGGCCATCAAGAAAGGTAGTAACTACGGTACGGCGGAAATCACGAAGATTTACGCGGCCATCGGTTACGATCCCATCAACGACACTTACCTGGAAAACTACGAAGACTACACCAACGAGGAAGTTAAAGAAGTCTACAAAAAGTGGATTGCGCAGGAGTACATGGCGGATGAGGGCGACCTCGACGAAATGGAAAACGTTATCGAAGATCAGCTGGAGGCCATCGAGGCAGCCCTGACCAATGAATACACGGGCGATACCAAGATTGCCGGTCCGGTAGAATGGGTCCGCATCCACAACCTGCCTGATCACGCCTACTTCAATCACGCTCAGCACGTTACCGTCGGTAACCTCAAGTGCCAGAACTGCCACGGCCCGGTAGAAGAAATGGAGTTGGTGTACCAGTACAGCCCCCTCAGTATGGGCTGGTGTGTCAACTGTCACCGCGAGACGGAAGTCGAATTCGAAAAGAATGACTACTATAAGGCCTACGAACGCTACCACGAAGAGATTAAAGCGGGCCAGCGCAATGGCGTAACGGTGGAAGAAATCGGTGGCCTCAACTGTCAGCGTTGCCACTACTAAGTTAAGTCTCGGCACCAACCGACACGGATCAAATCAAAAACTCAGCCGCCCTCCGGCGGCCAACGAACAAAGGCCCCCGGCCGCGTTCAAATAAAGGTTGAATGAAGAAGCAAGTCAACAACATCTGGTTAGGCACGGATCAACTCGAATCCAGCCAGGAATACCTTAAGGCAACTGATGCTGAAGTCGGTGCCCCCGAAGCACAAGCTGAAAACCCGCGCCTGGAATCCAGCCGCCGGGATTTTCTGAAGTACCTCGGTTTTGGCATGACGGCAGCAACGATCGCTTCCTGTGACATTCCCGTCCGTAAAGCCATCCCTTACGTCTCCAAGCCCGATTCCATCGTGCCCGGCGTAGCCACTTATTACGCTTCCACCTTCGTGCAGGGCGGTGACTACGTTCCCGTACTGGTGAAAACCCGGGAAGGACGTCCGATCAAAATCGAAGGCAACAGCATGAGCCCGATCACCGCCGGTGGTACGAGCGCCCGTGCCCAGGCCTCCGTGCTCGGGGTGTACGACACCAGTCGCTTCGACGGTCCGTACCGGATCGAAGAAGGTATGGCCAAATCACAAAAGAACCACGCGGATAACGACGGTTGGGACGTGATCGATGCGGAAATCGCCGGTAAGCTGAGCGCAGGTGCCAAGGTCCGTATCCTTGCGCACACCGTAATGAGCCCTTCTTTGTTAGCCGCCGTGGCGGAGTTCAAAGCCCGCTACGCCGACACCGAGCTCGTGCAGTACGACCCGGTCTCCGCTGCCGCCCTGCTGGACGCTAACCTCCAGACTTTCGGCACCCGGGCCGTGCCCAGCTATCATTTCGATAAGGCAGATGTCATCGTTGGCATCGGCTGTGATTTCCTCGGTACCTGGGTCAGCCCGGTACAATTCGCCCGCCAGTACGCGATGGGCCGTAAAACGAGTGCCAGCAAAATGAACCGCCACGTACAGATTGAGAGCAGCATGAGCCTGACGGGCTCCAATGCCGACAATCGTATCCTGGTGAAGCCCAGCGAGCAAGGTCAGGCAATTCTGGCCCTGTACAACGAGATTGTCGGCGGCGGTACCGGTGCCAGCCTGCCGGCGGCTACCTTAGCCAAGGTAAAAGCCGTGGCTAATGAACTCAAGGCCCATCGTGGCCATGGCCTGGTCGTCAGTGGCTCCAACAACCTCAGCGAGCAACTGCTCGTCAATGCCATCAATGAGGCCATCGGTGCTTACGGAAGTACCATTATGACCGACCGGTGGAGCATGCAACGCAAAGGCAGTGATCAGGCGTTGGCCCGCTTCGCTGATGACCTCGCTGCCGGTAGCGTAGACGCCGTAATTGTACTGGATGGTGCCAACCCGGCGTGGGACAACCCCTGGGCCGCCAGCATTGCGGAAAACCTCGGCAAAGCCAAACTGTCCGTAAGTACCAGTGGCCTGCCTAACGAAACAACGATGCTCTGCCAGTACGTAGCGCCAACGCACCACTACCTGGAAAGCTGGGGTGACGTGGAGGCCGTACAAGGAGAGCTCTCCCTGATTCAGCCCACCATTACGCCGATTTTCGCCAGCGTTGGCCGGCACGGTACCCGTGACCAGGGGGAGAGCCTGCTGGTGTGGAGCAAATCTGCAAAATACCTGGCTGACGCTGATCAGCCTTACCTGGAATTCGTCAAGAAAAACTGGGAAGAAACGGCTTTCGGAAGCCAGACGGAATTCGCTTCCTTCCGGGGGTTCTGGGATGCGGCCCTCCAGGCTGGTGTACTCACGCTGCCCGTAACTGGTGCCGTAACGGAGACGACCGGAGAAGAAACAACTGCTCCTGCCGGAGCTTACAACGGTGGCGCCGTAACGGGTGCTGCTGCGCGCGTTTCCCAGCCCGGTTCCGGTCAGGAAATAACCTTCTACGAAACGGTCAACGTGGGTAACGGCGTTTACGCCGGTAATCCCTGGCTGCAGGAAGTTCCCGACCCCGTGCTCCGTACCGTATGGGGCAACTACCTCAGCATTCCCGTCAGCTGGGAAGGAGGCAACTCCTACACGGCTTACCAGGGCCTGAACGACGAAGAATACAAGGGTAAAGCCGATAAGGTCAACGTGACCATCGGCGGCACCACGCAGGAAGTAACCGCCGTACGGCAGTTTGGCCAGAAGCCCGAAACCTTCGGCCTCGCTTTAGGCTACGGACGTACCATCACCGGTGTTTCCGGCCGGGCCATCGGCCACGAAGTAGGCGTGAATGTTTACCCCTGGCTGACCGTCGATGATGCCGGCTACGTTCAGTACTTTGCCGACCAGGCGGAAGTCAGCGGTAAAGTTGGCCTGGAACCAGAATTCGCCAGCGTCCAGTACCACCATACGATGGGCCTGACGACGAAGGATGAGTCCGGTAAAATGGCTTACTACAACCGCCGTACCGGAGAAATCACCTACGAAGCGCCGACGGCGGAAGCGGCTGAATACGTCGTCCCCTACAACGTCGACGAAAAGACGGTGATGGAACTGGGCGAAGGCATGCAGGGCGGTCTTGTCGACCGCTCCATCATCTACCAGGGAACGTTCTCCGAACTCGGGGAACTCAAGGAGCACATTGCGGAAAAGCGGAGCGCAGCTCAGCACCTCAATGATCAGACCCTTTACCCTTACGAAGAATACGCTGAAAACATCTACAGCCAGGGACACTGGTGGGCGATGCACGTCGACCTCACCGCCTGTATCGGCTGTGCGGCCTGTGAAGTTGCCTGTGTAGCGGAGAACAACGTGCCGATTGTTGGTAAGTACGAAGTGTGGCGCCACCACGAAATGAAGTGGCTCCGGATCGATCGTTATTTCTACGGCGACATCGAAAATCCACGCGCGGTGTACCAGCCGATGATGTGCCAGCACTGTGACAACGCTCCTTGTGAGAACGTTTGTCCGGTAAACGCCAGCCAGCACAGCAACGAAGGTCTTAACCAGATGATCTACAACCGTTGTATCGGTACGCGTTACTGCGCTAACAACTGCCCGTACAAAGTGCGCCGTTTCAACTGGTTGGATTACACGACGGGTGATCTCTTCAGCTCCAACGAACCAACGGTTCAGGGC
>JAUIIF010000521.1 GCA_030431945.1 Bacteroidia bacterium
GACCACCCAGCCGTACCAGCTCATGTACAAGCCCACTTCCCCCGAAGACTTCATTGCCCACGCCCCGGACCACTACCGTGCCGGCCTCGCTTCCTTACGGGAAGTGCTGCTGGAAACCGAATTAACGGAGTCAATAAAATGGAATATTCCCGTTTATCATTTTGGTAAAAAGAACGTAGCGGCCTTGTTCCACGCCAAAAAATACCTGGGGGTATGGTTTGCGCAGGGAGCTTTACTGGCTGATCCTGAAGCGATATTGGTGAATGCCAGTCCGGGAAAAACCGTGGCGCAGCGCCAGCTACGTTTCCCCGACGCGTCATCAATCAACCTTCGGTTGGTACGTGAGTTCCTCCGTGAAGCCATTCGCAACCAGCAGGACGGAATTGAAATGGCAACCGGACCTGCGCCAACCACACCAGTTCCGGCAGTGCTGAAACAGGCCCTGGCCCAACACCCGGAGCTCGCCGCAAAGTACGCCGGCATGGCCCCGTACCAGCAGCGTGAATTCAACGAAAGCATCAGCACGGCCAAAAGGGCCGAGACCAGGCAGCGCCGCCTGGAGAAAGTCCTGGCCCACCTGGAGGCCGGTATTGGTCTTTCCGATAAATACCGCAAAAAATAGGCCCTTGTGCCCCGTGGTCTTTGCCCCTATCTTTGAAAGCCCATGGTTAAGCCCATTATCCCTACCGTTAAAATTTTTATCTCCTTTCGCGAGCTGGGAGCCTCAAGCGGTATTAACGAAGTGGTCGATATTCTGGCGGGACTAAACGTTGCTTACGACCAGCGCTTCCAATTGAATTTTTTCTACGACCGTACGCTCACCTACCACCAGTACGACCCCTACCTGAGTCAACAGCTCTTTGCGGCGGACCTGATCATTGTCCTGAATACCCGTAAATACGCTGCCAGCCCTTACATCCGGGCCCATGAGCAGCCGTGGATAACTTTGGCGGCCAATGATCCGGAAAAGGAGGTTTTAGTGTTGCAAATTGGCCCCCTCAGCGAGGTACACCACTGGCCGTCGGTGCTGGAACAAGCTAAGTACATTCCCTACGGAGAACGGGAAGTGTTTTACAGTAACCCGCACCGGAAATCTTTGTGGTCAATCGTGGAGGCAGACTTGCTGGAGCTGCTCACCGGAATTGCAGAACGTAAAAAGACCGCGTTGCTAGGCCGGCAACGTGAACTCCTGCCGGTGGTTGCGCCGGAAGTGGAGGAGGACGTGCAGGATACCGGCACCTCCGCTTTTTCGCTGGTGATGATGGCCCTGATGCTCCTCTTTACGGTTGGTTTTATTACCGTAAAATATACGGGTTTTGACCCTGCTGCCCGGGTCAGCGAGGCAACCCCCATTACCTTCAATCAGGAGACCGGCCGGCAGGGCGGTCGTTCTTATCCTGCCCCCGTCGCGCTGGCCGGGCTGACGCCCCCCTTGCCCCGGTCCGGACAGGACACTACGAGCAACCGTAACAACTACCCCGCTTCATCCCCATCAGGTGTTTACCGGCGTTATCTGCCACCGGGCTACGGACGCTACGAATCTTGTCAGGGAAGGGATGCACAGGGCAACCGCCCGTGCAAGAGAAACCGCCGCTGGTATATCGTAAACGAAGCGCGTAACATTCATCACCAGATCAACTTTACGGAAACCACCCACAAGGATATTTACGCCATCAGGCCCTTCCGCGACGGGTTGGCTCAGGTTTTTTTCTATGATGGCCGGCAGATGTACCTGGAGTTCTGCGTCGGCCTCGACGACCGGGTGGTGGAATGTGTACTGAGGCCTTAGGCCAAAGTCTCCTGAATCGTTGTGCGGAAGCTGGCTCCCTCCCGGGTGTTCCCTGGTGCCTTACCCCCAAACTAAACATTGACCGGCCACCAGGCCCCTGCTTTAAATATGCAACCACTGGCCGCCCGGTGAAGTCGTTGACTTAGGTATAGTTCCCCTCAATTCCTTGTGTATGCGTTGTCCCGTTTTTTTCTTTCTTCTTTTCCTGGTGGTTCCGCTGACGGCACAGGATGAGCAGCCGCTTGAAACTACCTATACCATACCCTCCGCCGCTTTTGGAGATGATCGTCAAATAACCGTTTATCTGCCACCGAATTACTACGAGCGGCCCGACGAAAAGTACACCATCACTTACGTGTTGGACGGTCACTACGATCCATTCATTGACCTGGTCGTGAAAACCATTGAGTACAATACCAATACCCGGAACTACCTGCCCACCATCGTGGTTGGCATTCACGCCAAAAGCCGGGGGTGGGAGTTCTCCCTGCCGGTGCCCGGAGACAAGGACGATGAGGAATACGAAGGTGGTCGTGCGCCGGAGTTGCAGCGTCATCTTCAGGAAGAAGTCATTCCCTTCGTGGAGAAGCTGTTTCCCACTGCCCGGGACTTTAAAACCCTGATCGGTCATTCCAGTGGGGGGACCTTTGTGTTGCACACCGTTTTTAGTGAAAAGTCCGCCATTTTTGATGCCTACATCGCTATTAGTGCCGCGCTGCGGCCCGGTGAACAACAAGTGGTGGAGGCGGCGGCGGCACGCTTACGCGCAGGCGCTACCTTTCCACGGTTTCTCTACAGTTCCGCCGGTACCGTCGGAGAAAGGGAAGAACTTTTTGGGGCCGGTTTGCACCGGGTCGACTCTTTGCTCAAAGCCCACCCGGGCCACGGCCTGCTTTGGCACCCGGAGGTATTCTCCGGCCAGGACCACTTCACCGTCGTCGCCCCCTCCGTCAACGGAGGCCTGCTGGCCCTGTCCCGCGCCTTCCGGGTGGATGCGTCTGTCTTTACCGACCTGATTAACGAGGAAACGCCAGACCTGATCGGCTGGGTGGAAAATTTCTACGCGGTGCGGGAAAATGAGTATGGTTTTAGTGACTACCTGCCGGCCAGTGCCATCACCAGCATCGTTCGGCACCTGGGGAGCAAGCAACAATTCCGGGCAGCCCACGACATTGCTGACTGGGGTTTGCGGAAATACCCGGAGGCATTCTGGTTAAGTAACGCCCGGGCGCTGCTGTACGAAGAAGAGGGTGATCTGCCGGCCGCCCGTAAAGCTTACCGAAACACCCTGGTGCTGTTGGAGCGGATAAAAGAAGAACTGGAAGAGGAAAGATACCTGCAGCGCAGGACGCAGCTCGAAAACAGGTTGAAGCAACTGGATTAAGCCGAAGGTTTCGCCTCAGAACGGAATGACTTCCTGCAGGTCCATTCCGACAGTCTTGGACTGATCCAGAAATTCCAGGTGGATGACCCGCCGGGCGGCCGTTCCTGCGGTTGAGCGTCGGGATGCATGTGGCGTAAGCGGCTTCATCAGCAACGCACCGCCGCGGGGGACACGGCACAAAACCGACTGGTCATTCGCTCTGGCCATTGCTACTGTATCCGTTCGGATGACGCCCTGTTGATGGGCGCCCGGAACTACCCGCAATGCTCCGTTCTCTTCAG
This sequence comes from Bacteroidia bacterium, assembly GCA_030431945.1. Lineage (GTDB taxonomy): Bacteria > Bacteroidota > Bacteroidia > Chitinophagales > Saprospiraceae > Neolewinella. The sequence goes on from JAUIIF010000521.1 coordinate 3,455, forward strand.
TAGTATCGTCGAGGTGAATCCGGAGGGTTACCATTGCCTCCAATACCGTGAGTGGTGGTTGGCCAACCACCCGGTCACTTAGCTGGCGTACGTTTTGCCAACTCCGGCCTGAAGGCACGGAGCGCAGGTTTACCGTCAGGTCCTGGTGCCAACCGACGACCCAGTTGGCACGGGGTGGCTTATCGAAGTAAATAGACCGAATGCAACACGGGGCCAACAGGTACTGGCGCAGCAGTTGCTTCAGGTCAGGATTCGTACGTAACAGTTCTGCTACGACAGGATTATGGGGGAGGAATTCCCGGATGC
>JAUIIF010000522.1 GCA_030431945.1 Bacteroidia bacterium
CTATACCTAAGCCAGAGTGGCTTAGGTATAAAATACACCCTGATGTACTTCTTTGTCAGCAAAGCCCTGGTCCGCAGGATCAATATGGCTATCCTCGTCGCCTGGTGGTGCTCTGCTGCGGCGGCTACTTCATCTCACCTGCACCCCGTTTCCGGAGGGGTGCCTACTGCACTGCAAATGGAAAAATCGCTCAACGAGCTGGTCTTTAATGGTCCCGTCAAACGCCAAGACTTTAACCGGGCGAGTTGGGCCTTCATCACTGCCGGTATTCGCCGACCTGAATTTACGCTGCAGTGGATGCTGCAGAACAAGTACCTGGCGGAGACCTGGCTGCTGTTCAGCGGAGAGTTGAAAAAGGCGGGAAGCAATAGACCGCGGCTGAACGAGGTGGTCGATCAAATGTATCGCCATTACGTGATCAATACCCCGGGGCCCATTCCTGAGTCAGCACGTGAGGTGACGAGTGCCGACGTTGACGAAAATTTTAACGTTTTTCAGGAAGCTGCCGAATACGCTAAAATCGTCGGGGTGGAACTGCGCAACGCAGCCGACCAGTTCACCCTGCTTCTTTTTAACGGTCAGTCAGTTCGTTACCCGGTCTGGGGAATAATTCCGGGTAAGACAGCGGCTTTTTCCCTGCGGAAGGTAGGACCGGTGATTAACCGGACGCGGTACGGCAGGGATGATGTTATTCCTTCCTTTCTCTTCGGGTTTGACGAAACGGCCAGCCATTATTCGCTCGAGAATGCCATGGTGATGGCTGATTTTTCCCAGTTGGCTTACCTTCAGTCCAGTTACGTCAGGCAACAATTAGCCCAGTGGGGATACGGTAATTTCGAATGGTTCCACGATGAAAAATCAGATACCCAGGCCTTCATCGCTGCTAAAGACGGACACGTGGTCGTCTGCTTTCGTGGCACGGCTTCCAAAACAGACTGGATTACGGATATTAAATTATTCATGACCAATTCGGAGGCCGGCAACGGTAAGGTGCACCTGGGGTTCAAGTCGGCCCTCGACAGTGTTTGGCCCCGGATAAGCCAACGCCTTAAAACCTACGGGCAGCAACAAAAAAGGATTTTCTTTACCGGGCACAGCCTGGGAGCTGCCCTGGCCCAGATGGCGGCCTACCGCTATGCGGTGACCGGTGCCCGACAGGTTGGTGGCATTTACGTTTTTGGGTCCCCGCGCCTGGGCAACAGTACGTACAAAGCGTCTTATGACGGCCTCCTGGGAGCGAAGAGTTTTCTGCACATCAACAATACGGACATGGTGCCTCAGGTCCCCTTACGTTTACTGGGCTACCGCCACCTGGGCACTAATATTTTTCGTTTTAACCTCGGACACGAACTGCGCGCCGCCGCTGATTCCGAAAGGATCCAGGCCCGGCAGGTTACCCAGCTTCAGGACCTGGACCCCCAAACCCAGGAGGAAGTTCGCGCCATGCTGGCGGCCGCGGCCAATTCCGTCACCGCCACCACCAGGTTTTTACGACTCCCCCCACAGCAACTCGAAGAGGTCACCTATTCCACCACCTTCGAACGAGGACGTATCGATGACCACGGCATGGAGCAGTACCTTTTCAAGCTGGGCTGCGCCATCGTGGACGGTAAGTACGACCGTATGCGGGGGCAGTAGGGGGGGGCTACCTTTTTGGCGGACCTGCACCAAAACCAGCGCAGCTTACGGGCTGATCCATCAGTACGTAGTGACGTAAATCAATAGCCAAAGTAAGTCCGTAACTTTAAGGGACTTCACCCGCTAAACAATCAACTTATGAGAGCTGCTATTTACCTTTTCATCTTCTCCGCCTGCCTGGTGTCCTGTACGCCGGAAAAAGAAACCAGTGAGGAAATGCCCGCCGCTGCGGCGCCGGAAATCGAAGTTCAGCAAACGGAGGCGGAACCGGAATCTTCCCTGGTACCCATTGCTACGGATGAAGCGCTGCTGGCAACGGCCCTGCTGGCGGCGCCGGAAGAATTCCGGGAAGGTTGCACCGTCCAGGGGTACAACATGGCCGGCGAGTTTGTCACCATGAAAGAAGGTAGTAACGAGTTCATCTGCCTGGCGGATGATCCGCGCAAGGAAGGCTTCAACGCTGCCTGTTACCACCAGAGCCTGGAACCCTTTATGGCCAGAGGACGAGCGCTGCGGGCCGAAGGGAAAACTGCGCAGGAAATTTTTGACCAGCGAGAGATCGAGGTGAAGTCCGGAGCCCTCTCCATGGGCGACCCGGGGGCGACCCTGCATATTTACTACGGAAAAGAAACGGCCTATGATCCCACAACGGCTAAGGTGGCGGGCGCCAAGTACCGCTACGTAGTTTACCTGCCCTTTGCCACCGCGGCCTCCACGGGCCTCCCGGAAGCGCCCATCGCCCCCAACCACCCCTGGATCATGAACCCGGGTACGCACCGGGCGCACATCATGGTTTCCCCGATTAATGAGTAATTGGCGCGGCCGCAGGTGCAGGGTAAGTACAAAAAACGCAGGGTAGGGTTCGTGTTTGTCTTGCTCCTCCTGCTTTTCTCTGCACCTGCGCGCCGTCGCCCCCTTCTTTTACGGTCCTTTACAATCATTTACAGTGACCCGCCCTTTGCCAGAGCAGGAGCCCGGTACATTTACCGGAAATCTCCCGTTTTATGACGAAGTATTTCCTGCCCCCACTCCTTTTTATTCCCTTGTTTTTGCTGCTGGCCTGCAGCACGCCCCGGGCGGTACGGGAGGCACCAGTGGCCGAGCAGGCACCGCCCGTACTCTCAGTCGGCCAGTGGATGGAAAACAGAAATGAATGGCCGGTCGCCCAACGTATTGCGGGCTACCACCAACTTAAAAAAGACAGTTTAGCTGCTTTCAATTTCGACGACGAACGAGCACTCAATCAATACGGGTACGCTTTACTTTATTCCGGAAAGCCGCTGGAAGCGATTGAGATTTTCAAACTTCTCGTCGCTGAATTTCCGGCACGCTCAAACCCCTACGACAGCCTGGCTGAAGCCTATAAAAGCCAGGGAAACGAGGCCCTGGCCATCCTGAATTACGAAAAAGCCTACGCGATGAACCCCGAGAATACCTACGCCAAATTTGAAGTGGACAGAATGAGTGGCAGGCTGGATTTGTTCGCTACCGATTGGGGGAAGGAAATATTTCAGATTCCGCTGCGCTTTGCTCCGGAAATGACCCTGACGGGAGTAGAAGATGCGCGCTTCACGAAGGACTGGGGAACGGCTGGATCAGACGAATTCTGGACCTATGCCTTTGCGTGGAGCGTCGATCAGGAGGCAGGAGCGACCGTAGCAGTAATGGAGGAAAACATCAGTTTGTACTTCGAAGGACTGATGAGCCGGCAAAAAGACGAACTGAAAGGGACGGCAATAACCAGGTTTGAGCGGACGGGAGAGCAAGGCGGGGTAACGACGTACGAAGGCCGCCTGAACTTCATGGATACGCGCCTGACCAAAGACCGTCTCACCCTGAACGTGCAGGCCGAAAGCCGGCTTTGTGGCGACGGCGGAGCAATTATTGCCTTTTGGTTTTCCCCCAAACCTTACGGTCATCCTGTCTGGACTAAACTCAGGACCGTAAAGGTGATACCCGACGTCTGCTTACGGGAGTGACCGCAATTTTATTAATTTGAACTGGTCTTGGACAATTTAGTGAGGCAATACCAGCACATTGGTTAACTTGGGCACCTGATAACCTATACCTAAGCCGGAGTGGTTTGGGACAATTAGCGCGTAGCTAGCGTGGTTG
>JAUIIF010000523.1 GCA_030431945.1 Bacteroidia bacterium
AACGTGGTGGTATTGCTGCCATCGTTGACGCGGAACATGCCTTCGACCGGTTCTACGCTCAGAATCTCGGCGTAGATACCGATAACCTGCTCATCAGCCAGCCCGATAACGGTGAGCAAGCCCTTGAAATCGCCGAAAACCTGATTCGTTCCGGGGCGATAGACATTCTGGTCGTTGACTCCGTAGCGGCCCTCGTACCACGGGCGGAGATTGAAGGGGAGATGGGCGACTCCAAAATGGGCTTGCAGGCCCGCCTGATGAGCCAGGCCATGCGTAAGCTGACCGGCACCATCGGCAAAACCGGATGTTGCTGTATTTTCATCAACCAGCTGCGGGAAAAAATCGGTGTCATGTTCGGCAACCCCGAGACGACCACTGGTGGTAACGCGCTGAAATTCTACGCTTCCATGCGGATCGATATTCGTCGTTCCGGTGCCGCCATTAAGGACAAGGAAGGAAATGTCATTGGCAACCACGTTAAGGTAAAAGTCGCCAAGAACAAGCTGGCCGCTCCTTTCCGGATTGCTGAATTCGACATCATGTACGGCGAAGGCATCTCCAAGACGGGTGAAATCGTTGATATTGGCGTAGACCTCGACATCATTAAGAAATCCGGCGCCTGGTATGCCTACGGCGACGCCAAGATTGCCCAAGGTCGCGAAGCTGCTAAAACTTTCATGGTGGACAACCCGGAAGTAGCCCTCGAAATCGAAGAGAAAATCAAGGCTAAACTGATGGGCACCGAAGAGGAGCCTGCTCCCGCCGAAAGCAACGGCAAAGGAAAAAAAGTGGACGTTGCGCAGGTGTAACTTGCTGCGTGTCCATGCACTCACCGTCACCCATCAGGGAGGCAGCGAGTGACGAGGACATAACCCCTGATGAACGTATTTGATCCGCCCATCCTCTATTCGGGGATGGGCGTTTTTGTGTTTCCTTCCAGGACTACTTTATACCCTGCCCCTCCGGCAAGCAACTCAATCGTTTCAAGCAAAGCATTGCCCTGTTTCCGGGCCTCTTCCATCAGCGAGCTGTTCAGTGCTTCGTTGCGCAGGCGCTCTTTGGCTTCTTTGTTCACCGCACTGTAATCTTCGGCTGAAAAGCTGTTGAACCAGCTTTCTTCCAAATTTCGGTAGATCAGTTCATGGTCGATGGCCAGAATTTCCGGCTCGGGAAGGTTCCCCAGGAAAACGGTACGGGAAGCCTCGTCTATTTCAACGGTCAACTGTTCCAGATTATACCCTACCAGTACCGTCCCTTCCACCTGAACGGTCGCCTGCTTATCGAAAGAAAAGTGGGCCGGGAGAGGAAGGTAAAGGGTTACCGTACGGGTCTTCGTTGAATTATATATTTCGCTGACGTCTCCTTCTACCGTTACGAGCTTAGTTACTTTACGTACCTGCTCCAGCAAAACAGTAGCCTCTTCGTGGCTGGTTTGCGCACCTGCATTGCTGAACCCCCAGAAGACTGCCAACCCGAGTAGAAAGGCCAGCACGGCGGTAATAAGAATGGTATACAGCGTCCGCATAATCTATTGATTGGTTCCAATATTCAGTTCGTGGCTTGCTCAGCCGGAATGTTCACCAAGTTAACCGCTGCCCGCAACAAAGAACAATGCGCTAGACCAATGCCACTGGTTAGTCTACCTGTGCCGTCATAGGGTACTTCAGCCCCTCGTACGTTTTCAGCACCGCTTTCACACTACCTACGCTAACGGGAGATTCGATGAGGACCGGAATTTTATTCTCGTCATCGCTAACGTAAATCTTCATTTCGTCTCCTTCTTTAAATACCTCTCCGGCAATTAGCTGAGGACTGAATTTTTGCGTATTGAACCGGCCGACACCCTTGATTTTTTTGTCCGGTTCCGCTCCCAGGTATTTGAGCGAAAGGGGGTATATTTCCTGGTCCATCAAAATCTTGAGCGGAATTTCCTGGCCCTCCCGCATGGCGTCGTATTCCAGGTTCCGGGCGTAATAAACGATCGAGATCAGGTCGTGCATACACTCGTCAAGATTCATTTTCTTCGGCTTCAGGTCATAGCGGGTCTTGCCCCGCTCACTTACCGCGCGCCCTTCTTTCTGGTAGAAGGTAGTGCGGTCGTAGCGGGTGTAGCCCCCCTCGGCAATATCCTTGATGTGTATTTTCGGCAGCAGGGTTTTCTTGTCCAGGTAGCTTTCGTAGTTGTCCCGCACTTTATAAAACCATTCGTAGCTCTCGTACGTGCGGCCCCGGACCATTACGTGGTATTGATCCGGCAAATCGTGCACCAGAAAAGTGACTTCGCCGGCAGCCAGCCAGACGAAATTCCAGTTGTAATACAACTTATAGACAATCTTCTCACCGGGCTGAAAAACGTTGTTTTCCGTCTCACAAACGTCCGGCAAGGCCAGGGGAGGATGAAAATCAGTTGTCTCCTGATCAGGAACGGGCGCGGACGCAGGTGCCAGGGAGGGCATGAACCAGCGGGCCTTCTGCCCGGCGTCAGGTGCCGAAGAGACATTAGTCAGTAAGCCCAGCGGGAGGACCAAAAACAAAGCCAGTTGCAGTATAGAGTTTTTCATGGTTATTAACTTTTATCGTAGTTTCTGACGACCAGAAAATAGCCCGGTAACGCTGGTAACAGAACATTAACGGCAAAAAGGGAGGTAAATGCTGCTAAGATGGCAACCGCGTTGGCGGGGTCCGCCGCTGCGGCAGGGCCACTTTCCCATAATAACATCCCCAGCTCCGTACGGGTTACTAAATTCAGTCCCGGTGGCAGGGGAATACCCGCCTGGACAAGGTAAATGGCCGCGATTCCGGCCAAGCCACGCCAAAGGGGTAATTCGAGTCCGAAAAACCACAACAGCAGATACAGCTGTAAACAATAAACGCTGAAACGAAGACAAGCGTGCACGCCGGCCCGGAGCATTAAAGACAATTTAACCTTCTCCAGCCCCTGACGCTGCTCCTCCAACCCCAGCTTCCACCTGCTTTCGAGCCAATTCATAAATTTGAGCAAGAGCGGCAAACCACCCCACCAGCCGGCCAGGAGTAACAACGGGCCCAGTGGCCAGAGCCACCTGACGGAAAATGGCAGGTACTCCTGCAGCAGCAGGTCTGCAGTCCACATCAGGCTTGGCCAGGCCAGTAATAAAAAAGCGATCCATTGGCAAGCACTTCCCAGTACGCTGGAAGTAACCACCCCTGGCCACTCCTCGCGTTGGGCCACCAACATCCGCCCACCGATCTCACCAACCCGGTTCGGCGTTGCCGCACTAACGCTGACGCCGGCCAGTACCGCCCGCCACGTCCGGGAGAAGGGCCAGGGTAAAAATACCCGCAGCAGTAAGTGCCATTTTCTGGCCTCCAGCCACCAGTTCACGGGCATCAACACCATGGCCAGCAGTAGCAACCGCCACTGCCCCGGCCGGGCTAACGCCCGCCCAAAAGCCACCCAGTCCAGCTTTTTGCTCAACTGGTAAAACTGCCAGGCAAAAGCAAGGAGAATTGCCAGGCTGAACAGCCGCCACGCCCACTGCCGCAGAGAGGGAGGAAAAACTTTATGCCGGACTTTGCTCAAATTATTTGTTGGAGTTTGCTTAACGGGCCTTATTTTGTGGCAAAATAACGGTAGACTACCTGCCACCGCTCAAAATTACAACTTTGCCTGCCCCCAAGACCAAAAAGCCGCAGCCGGCCCCTTATCGTATCCTGGGGATAGACCCCGGAACAGTTGTTCTTGGCTTTGCCGT